>NZ_CEXQWX010000239.1:0-6505 GCF_982718395.1 Carboxylicivirga sp. | reverse complement strand
AGTTGTGTTTTCGATATACACGTTACAGAAGGGAAGAGGCTCTCCTTTTTCATCTGTAATTTTTCCTTTAATAGTTATCTTTTCCTCATCAGACTGAGAGGTTTGATGTGCCGGATTGTTTTTAATGACAATGTGTTTGTCATAAATCTTATAGGAAAAAGTTGTTGTTTTAAGCAGCTCATCCATAACTTTTTCGATGTCAGCATTGGTTAATTCAACATCGATTATTAAGGCATCATCTACCTTACTCTGATCATACGCAATAATGTAAGAATATTTGTTTTCGAGCTGCTTAAATGCCTGGTACAGACTTATGTTTTTGGCATTTATGTTAATCTTTTCTCCCTTCGTTTCCGCCCACACATGACCCGTTGAAAAGAGCATAAGAAGCAAGTAGACGAACCATTTACCGGTTCGAATTTTTTTCTTAAATTTGAACATAGATTTTTATTTAAAATTAAAGTCGGAATCACTGAGTCAGGTCTCAATTGCTCAGTGATTCTTTTATTACATATTTGTTGTTGTTTTGATTTATAGTGAGATTACAACTTTCCTTTAAGATCTTAAGATTTTGTTCCAGTGATTTATTTTTGATGATACCCCCTGCGATTAACTTTTCCTTTAACTCTGTTGTCTCAAACTCGAAACTAACACCATATAATTGTTCGAAGCTGTTTATAACACGATCTAAACGCATGTTGTAAAATCGAATCACAGGTTTGGTCCAGGATGTATAATAAGAGCTTTCAACCGACTTAAGTTTAAAACCATTATTAATTACAACCTGCTGATCGGGCTTAAGAATACACTCATTCTGATTATCACTCACCTTCACTTTTCCTTCGGCAAGGGTTACCTCTGTATATCCTTCTGAACTGTAATTTCTAATATTAAACTTCGTGCCCAGTACGGTAATGTTTTCCTTATTGGAGGTGTGAATCACAAATGGAATCTCACTTTTTGCAATTTCACAATACACTTCACCTTCAATAAAAATTTCGCGTTTTTTTGATGAGAAACGAACAGGATATTTTATCTGGCTGTTACTGTTTATATAAATCAGGGAACCATCTGATAATGTGATGTTATATTGATTACAAGTTGTAGTTTTAACTATGTGATATTCACTTGTACCGACTTGGTTCTCATATTTCAGCTTGTTGTCTTTATCTTTTACAAGTTTAAAATTCTTCCCTTTAATTTCATTATTAACCAATTTATCAAGTTCATATGTCTCTTCGTTGGTAATAAGCTGGGCACTTCTTTTGATGATTGTTGAATCACTTTGTGCTAAAAGTTGTTCCTGATGAGTTGTTTCGCTTGTACTAAATATCCACCAACTACCGAGTAACACTATAACAATACTGGCAACCTTCAGTATGTTTAGTCCAATTCTTCGAGTAGGATTATGTGCTGGTTTTATGATTTTTTGATAAGCATCTGATTTGTTGATTTTCTTTAGTTCTCCTAGTAAAGCTCCGTTTTTAGCAATGGATTCCAACCATTCGTAATATGCCGGATCCTGAAAACGAAGAATATCCAACTCATCTTTTTCCTTATCGGATAAGCAATCTTTAATTTTCTTTATATACAGATCTATTAATCTGGAACGGTCCATTGATAATTATTTTCACCAAGGACAAAAAAAATACCCTTATAGGGTGACATGCACTAAAAAAAAAGTGAAAAATATAACGATCCTATGTTTTGACGAAGAATTTTATAGGCGCGTTTCATTTGTGTTTTAACAGTGTTTATACTGATATTGTTATTGTTAGCAACACTTTCGTAAGTATATTCTTCGAAGACAATTTTTTCAAAAATTTCTCTGCATTTTGGAGGCAGTAAGTACAGATTATCTTTTATTTCCTCAATCCGGGGATCAATGTCGTTGTTTTCAATATGTGAGTATGCTTCAGTTAATTCGACTGTTCTTTTTTGTTTCAGGAAGTTGAAGCACTCATTGCGGACGGCAAGTTTTAAATATCCTTGGAAATCACTAATGTATAGATAGCGTTTTTCGTTATAAATCTTAATAAATAAGTTCTGGATAATGTCTTCAACAGTGGCATAGTCACCGATAATTGAAATCCCTTTAACCGCCAGTTCATTGTAATAGTGATCGTATAACAGTTTGAATGCTTTATTAGCATTCCATGTGAAAGCCTGCTTTATTTTTTGATCAATTTTAGCCAATGATTCGGATGTGTTATGAGAGGTGGATGGAGACAAATGTAAATAAAAATATCACTGATTAACTAATTTAGTTTTAAATTTGCACTTTTTGTTAAAATTGTGTAACACTTAGTATTACATGCAGTAACTGTCAGTTATTACATGTAAATGATGTTAAAAAATGCTTTCAAAGCCCTATGGAACCTGGAAAAATTATTGCTAAGTATTATCGTCCTGATAGCCCTCTTTGGTATACTTTAACAGAGCATAGCAAGGCCGTTCGTGATAAGGCTTTGGATATTGTATCCAATCATCCGGAACTGGAAGCTGATGCTCAATTTGTTTCAGAGGCCGCCATGCTGCATGATATTGGGATTTATCTTACCGATGCCCCAGATCTGTATTGCTACGGTTCTTTACCGTATATCTGCCATGGTTACCTTGGATACGAACTACTCAAAAAAGAAGGTTATCCAAGGCATGCTTTGGTTTGTGAGCGACATACGGGTGCAGGTTTATCATTAGAGGATATTAGATCTCAAAACTTACCAATTCCCAAGCGTGAAATGATTCCTATTTCAATTGAAGAACAAATTGTTTGTTTTGCCGATAAATTTTACAGTAAAAGTCGCTCATTAACAAAGCCAAGAAGTGTTGATAAGATCATTAAATCGATGCGTAAACATGGTGAGCAAAATGTAAAACGTTTCGAGGAGTGGTGCGAAATATTTCTATAGGTTACCCTATAAACCGCATATTCTCCTGAATCCAATCACCAATAAACGGAATTTTGGTAAAGCGACCTTGTATAGCGCCAATTAGTCCGATCAACCAAAGTGCGAAAACACAAATCCATAAAATATTACCTATAAATCCTAAAGAAATTGCTGCCAGCGTTATTTTGGCAAGAGAAGCAACAAAGGATAGTATCATCAAACCAAATGATTGTCGTAAATGGAATAAACCTAGCTCACTTTTAGGATCTTCATTTTGTCGTAGTATTAATGCTATTACCCATCCTACAAGGGTGATATAGCTAACTGTTGCTATTAACCGACTTTGATCATTCATATTGGATTCATTTAATCGTATGATTCAAAAGTAACTAAACTTGTATTAACTTTTAAGATTTGAGTTGCAATAGTTAATTTTTTAACACATCTTTGCTTCCCTATGATGACAATGAGATACATACCAAATTATCCGACCAGTAGCGTCTGCTATATCTTCTAAGAAGGTCGACTCATTGTATTAATTCATTTCATTTTTTATTTATCAATTTTTAATTAAGGAGGAATTTACCATGATGACACTTGCTGTTTATCCGGAAATTGTGCGTATTCGCACCACATTGACTTATACGTCAAACACATTTTACCAATTATTTATCAATTCAAAATTCAGGTTTAGACAAAAATTAAAACATGATGACTAGACAAAATATCACTATATTATTGCAAAAGATTAACAAAATTAGCTTGAGTAATATTTGGAAAGACATAAAAGATGCCCTTGCAGGAAGCTCACAGGATTACACTAAGATCCCATTAAGCAAAGCTGTGTTTCTATTGGCCATTCCCATGGTATTAGAAATGGTAATGGAGTCAGTATTTGCCGTAGTGGATATCTATTTTGTGAATAAATTAGGTGCTGATGCAGTGGCAACAGTAGGTATTACTGAAAGTGTATTAACCATTATTTATGCTATTGCTTTTGGATTAAGTATGGCTACTACAGCTTTGGTTTCTAGACGCATAGGTGAGAAAAATCAAAAAGAAGCTTCAAAGGAAGGCTTACAAGCCATTATAGCTGGGTTGGCCATATCAATTATGATTGCTATACCGGGTGTAATATTTGCCAAAGACTTGTTGAAGTTAATGGGGGCTTCATCCACTATTGTTGATGATTTATCGACTTATACCTCTATCATGTTTGGAGGTAATCTTGTAATCATGTTGCTATTCATTAATAATGCGATATTCCGTGGGGCTGGTGATGCAGCTATCGCCATGCGCGTTCTGTGGATTGCTAATGGATTAAATATGGTTCTTGATCCTTTACTGATTTTTGGTATCGGACCTTTCCCTGAGCTTGGAATTGCCGGAGCAGCAATTGCAACGAATATTGGAAGAGGCGTAGCCGTGGCATACCAATTATATGTTTTGTGGGGTGGAAAAAGTCGTATAAGTATGTCAGGTTTAAAGATACATGCTGAGTGGAAACGTATTCGTCACTTATTAAAGATTTCACTTGGCGGTATAGCACAGTCACTGATTGCCACATCAAGTTGGATATTCTTAGTTCGTATTATATCTAATTTTGGTAGTGAGGTGCTTGCCGGTTATACTATTGGAATACGAATAATTTTGTTCTCACTTCTGCCATCATGGGGCTTAAGTAATGCCGCTGCAACATTAGTGGGACAAAATTTAGGAGCGCGTCAACCTCAACGAGCAGAGAAAGCAGTTTGGGGAGTGGCACGTATTAACTTGATCTTTTTAGGAGGATTAAGCATTCTCTTTATTTTTTATCCAGATTGGTTTGTAAATCTGTTTACAAATGATGAGGCTGTTGTAGACGCGGCAGTTAAGTGCTTAAGAATAGTAGCATATGGTTTTGGTTTTTATGGTATAGGCATGGTGATGACACAGGCTTTTAACGGAGCTGGAGATACAAGAACACCAACGCGGATAAATATTGTGGCGTTTTGGATGATTGAAATTCCATTAGCTTATTTATTAGCGATGAAAATTGGTATGCAAGAACAGGGTGTTTTTTATGCTATTATCATTGCAGAGACTTGTATGACTTTATTGGCTGCGTATTTGTTTAAAAAAGGACGCTGGAAAAAAGAAGCTATTTAAACTTAATAGGACGTTTGGTTATACTGCCAAATGTCCTGTTATTTTTCATCTGAGTTTTATAGTTTTGAACAGTTTACAATCTTTTAAATCCAAATTCAATCACATGAAGAGATATCTTTTTCTGTTGTTAATTCCTATGATCATGACATCTTGTTTCGAGAATAACAACAACACATCCAATGACAAAGAAGTGGCAAATATTAATGAAGCTTCAATTAATGCAACCACCTCAAGTTTAATAAAGATGCATCCTGATGCAGATGTTGAGTTAATAAAGCGAGGTGTTAATCATGCCGGATCGTTATGGCGTAATGTAGATGGTTCCGAATCTGAATTTCAAGCTTTTTGCGAAAAGTCATTTATTGCTGATGAAGCTCAAAAAGAGCTGATGTTTGATAAGGTAAGTCGTAATCTTGAAATTCTTTATGGACATTTTAATAAAATCAGTCTTGATCTGCAGCGCCCACTGCATGAACCAATGGGAGAAATTATCGAGGTAGATAAAGCTTTTGGTGGTTTTAGTGCTGGAGCGCACCTGATCGAAGATCTATATCGCAATAAACTGGCCTTTAATATTGCGTTGAACTTTCCTTACTATTCATTATCGGAAAAAGAGCAAAATGCAAACATATGGACGCGTAAAAAATGGGCTTATGCTCGAATGGGTGACGTCTTTACAGCTCGTATTCCGGCTGAGATTCTTCAGAATGTTTCAGAGGTGAGTTCTGCTTCCGAAATGTATATTGCTAATTACAATATATATATGGGCAAATTGGTGGATGACAAAATGCAAACTTACTTCCCCGAAGATATGGTGTTGTTATCCCACTGGAATCTGCGTGATGAAATTAAATCACATTACAGTAAAGGTGATGAAGGTGTAGAGTTGCAGGGAATGGTATATGAAGTAATGAAGCGAATTATTAACCAGACGATACCACACGATGTAATTAACAGTGGCGATTATCAATGGAACCCTACTACAAATGATGTATATAAAGAGGGACAAAAAGTTGAATTGGCAAGCGAAGACAATGGGCGCTATCAACAAATTATAAATAATTTCCATGCAATGAGAGAGATGGATGCATATTCACCTTTAAACACTGCCGTTAAGCGTGCCTTTGAAGGAGGAATGGAAATTACCCAGGCTGATGCAGAAAAGTTGTTTGTTGAATTTATGTCGTCTGAAGAGTTAAAATTAGTTGGTGAATTAATCAGGCAACGCCTTGGTCGCGACCTAAAGCCTTGGGATATCTGGTATGATGGTTTTAAAGCCAGGAGTTCAATTGAAGAAGAAGCACTAAATAAAATTACACGTTCGAGGTATCCTAATGCAAAAGCTTTAGATGATGATTTAGCTAACCTGTTGCTAAAATTGGGATTCACAAAAGAAAAAGCTGAGTTTTTAGCTGAACGTATTGATGTTGATCCTGCACGGGGTTCAGGCCATGCATGGGGTGCTT
>NZ_CEXQWX010000238.1:0-6669 GCF_982718395.1 Carboxylicivirga sp. | reverse complement strand
AGAGAAGGTAGAAAAAGGTATTTTTAACCTGGCAACAAGGCTTTATGGCATCACTTTTAAAGAGACGAAAAATATATCGCTTTATCATGATGAAGTGAAGACCTACGAGGTTTTCGATAAAGATGGATCGTTCTTAAGTGTTTTTTATGTTGATTATCACCCGCGCACCAGTAAGCAAGGAGGTGCCTGGATGACTACCTTCAGAGATCAGCATCGTGATGGGGAAGAAGACATGCGTCCGCATATATCAATTGTGTGCAACTTTACCCGGCCAACAGAGCAAAAGCCATCCTTATTGACTTTTACAGAAGTACAGACCTTTTTGCATGAGTTTGGTCATGCGCTTCATGGCATGTTGAGTAAGGTCACTTACGAGAGTCTGGCCGGTACAAATGTATATCGCGACTTTGTTGAATTGCCATCACAAATCATGGAAAACTGGGCAACACAAAAAGATTGGCTAAAAGATGTGGGAGTGCATTATAAAACAGGTGAGGTGATCCCTGAATCATTGATCCAGAAAATAATTGATAGTGAAAACTACCAGAGTGGTTATGCCATGGTTCGCCAATTGAGTTTTGGAATGAACGATATGGCGTGGCATTCGCAGCAAGAGGCATTTGATGGTGATGTGATCGAGTTTGAACGTGAATCTATGGCTGCTACCGAATTGTTCCCAGAAGTAAAAGGAACAGCTTTTTCTACTGGTTTCGCACATATATTTGATGGTGGTTATGCAGCAGGCTATTATGGCTACAAATGGGCAGAAGTGCTCGATGCTGATGCTTTTGAGGCTTTTAAAGAGAATGGTATATTTGATCAGACGACAGCAGCACGATTCAGAAGCGAAATTCTTGAAAAAGGAGGAACAGCTCATCCGATGGAACTGTATAAGAATTTCCGTGGACATGAACCTTCGATTACGCCATTGTTAAAGCGAAGTGGATTGGTGAAAGGATAGTAGTGTTTAAGTTGGGAGAGAGGAGCCTAAAGAGTATTCTGGTTTAGAAATAAAAAGGCACAGATTGATAAATCCAATCTGTGCCTTAAATATATCACGTACCCTTTGTTATACCTTCTCACTAAACTGCAATAGTCCCTCCAGTCTTTCAATCTGACTTTGTTTGTTTACTTCCCTCAGATTACGAGCTGTTTCGGTGTAATATTGGTGGCTGCGTATAAAATCTAGCTGCATTTGATTCCATTCATCTATGGTACCAACCATATTACGTTCTTTTAATTCCACGTATAAACTATTTGAGACAGGGATAAAATCACTTCGACCAAGGTAATCCAAATCAGAATCACATATTACCTGTTCTAATATATCTGTCGGTTGAGGTGGAAACTTGGTAGACATTATCAAACGGCAAATTGTGTCAATCTGATCTTCCGGATACTTATAATTGGTTAAAATGTCGCGAGCTATTTTAGCACCATGCATCTCATGCTCTTCATAGTTTATAGTATGCCCACAGTCGTGGAATAGAGCAGCCAGCTTAAGTAATAATATTTCTTCTTCACCCAGTCCTTCGGCCCAGCCAATCAACTCTACTTCGGTAACTACATCAATTGTGTGTTTGATGTTGTGATAATAAAGATTGTCAGGCAGTTTGTGCTCCAATATATCCAGTAACTCTTCCTGGATATCCATAAACTGGATCAGGCTGTATTTAGTCGTGAAATTTCGGTTAGGCACTGTACCCTCTCCGTTTTCTGACAGTTGAGGCAATATACCTTCTACCCTAAAGATATCAAGGAAACCTTTGTACTTGGCCGGCATTTTTCCATTTTCACCCAACGCAAAAAATTCCTTAATAAGCTCATACGTCATTACTGAAATGTTAATGTCCCCTCCTTTACAAGCCATTCCAAGGCGTGATGCGATATTTACACTTTCACCGGTTAACGCGAAAGGTGAGCTTTTTCTACCTGTTGGTTCCCCTAATACAGGCCCTGTATGAATGCCGATGCTTACTTGCCAGAATGGTTCACTATCTCCGTTAATGATACATTTTCGTGCGGCAGCCTGCATCTCCAAAGCTGCATTAACCACATCAATCGGATTGGTTCTGTTCTCTTCTAAAACACCGCCGGCAAACAAAAAGGTGTCGCCTATGGTTTTTACTTTCAGAACACCATATTTTTTAGCAATATCATCAAAGGCGAGATAAAGTTCATCAAGGGCATCAATCAAAGCCTGAGCATGATCATGCTCATTAATCTTATCAAATCCCCTGATAGTTGCATATAATACTGATACCATCTTGAAACGCTTCACACGTTTTTTCGATGGCATTTTTAATCGTTCCTCAATTTCTTCGTAAGAATACTCTGATAAAAGATTCAGGTATTTCTCATTCTGTTTCTGTATGATTTCATAACGCCCAACCAGACCTTGTAACTGGTCATTCAACTCCTTATTACGATTAGCTAATTTCGTTATTCGTAAAATATAATCTTCAATGCTTTCCATGGTTCGGGTATTTTATTGTGCAATAAAAATAATGCATTAACTATTTAATTAAAACACTTAAATTGGTTAACAGTTTTATTGGTTGGATAAACCACTCAAAATACGATACGTTACCTTGGATTAAAATGTTATTTTTATTTATAATTGTTCTAAAATATTACATTAACGCCTAAGAAAATGTTATGAAACATCTAATTCTACTTTTAATCGTCATGTCTTATACAGCTTCATTTGCTCAATTAAGTCAATCATGGAAGACCGAAGCTAAACTCGAAGTGCCAGAGTCGGTCAAGTATTATGAAAAAGGCAATTGCTTGTTTGTATCTAACGTGGCCGGTAATCCATCCGAAAAAGATGGGAATGGATTTATTTCCAAGTTGAGTCTCGATGGTCGCATTCAATCTCTAAAGTGGGTTGATGGGCTTGATGCCCCAAAAGGAATGGCAATTGCTGAAGGTATATTGTATGTTTCTAACATCGATGAGTTAGTTCTGATTGACATTAAAAAAGCAACTGTTATTAAGCGAATAAAGCAGCCAAAGGCTAAATTTCTTAATGATGTAACGATTACTACCTCTGGCGATGTACTGATATCGGATTCAGGTACATCGACGATATATATTGCTAAAGGCAATGAGTTAGCAGTCTGGTTGAAAAACGAAGGGTGGGGACGTATCAATGGTTTATTCGCCGAAGAAGATTATGTGTTAGTGGGTACAAGTGATAAAATTCTGAAGATGGATGTGGCTACCAAAACACCTGAAGTATTTCTTGAGACAGGTTCACAGGTTGATGGCCTTGAAGCGGATGGCTTAGGAGCTTATTATTATACTTTCTGGCGCGGTGAGATGTACTATTATAGACCTGGGGCAGAACCAGTGCAACTTCTTAACACAGTCAATGATAAAGTGCAATCGGCTGATATTGGTTATATACCATCTACTAAAGAAGTATTGGTGCCTACTTTTTTCTCAAACCAAGTGGTGGCTTACGTTTATAATCGATAGAGTTTAGACATAAGACATTAGCTATAAGATAGGTTTGCAGAGTTAAATTAAGAATTGACGAGGCACTACTTAAGCGTTTAATAATTCCCTGACCCGAGTAATGCGTTCTTCCATAGGTTCAAAGGCGTCAACCCAGTGTATTTTGGCGCCTTTACGTTCCATGCCTCTGAACCAGGTCATTTGTCGTTTGGCAAATTGATGAATGGCAATATTCAGCTTGTCAAACATTTGTTGGTAGCTTAATTCACCCATCACATGCATAGTCAGGAATTTGTATTCCAGCCCGTAATAAGTCAGATCTTCAGGTGCTACACCATCATCAAGCAGCTTTTTTACTTCATCAATCATGCCTTCTTCAAGGCGCTTCTTAAGTCGCGAGGTAATTTTTCTTCGGCGTGCCTCACGATCAATGTTCACCCCAATAATAAGTGGATTAACATCGGGTAATTCTACTACAATCTCTGGATTTTGTTGGTAATATTCTTCTATTTCGATGGCACGAATGGCTCTTTTAACAGTATCTGTATCCGTTTGGTTATGCAAGGATTTGTAGCCGGCCAGAATCTCACTAAGCTCTGGTAGTGTTTTTCCTTGCAAGCTGTCACGTAAATCTTGGTTAACCGGCACATTGATCAATTTGTATTTTTTTAGTACCGACTCGATATACATACCTGTACCACCACACATGATTGGCAGGTGATTATTCTGTTGAACTTGTTCGAAGGCCTTAAAGAAATCAGCCTGATATTCGAAAACATTGTACTTATAGCCTGCATCAACAATATCAATAAGGTGATGAGGTATGGTATAACCATCAATGGTATAATCTTCGATGTCCTTACCTGTACCTAAATCCATACCACGATATATCTGTCGTGAGTCGGCACTGATGATTTCTCCATCAAGTTGTTTGGCTAAATGTGCTGCAAAAGTTGTCTTACCTGATGCTGTGGGACCTAATATGACTAAGAGGTTATATGGTGTTGATTGGTGTTGCATGCCTGAAATTTTAAGCCAAAGCTATAATATTTTGAAGAAATACAGGGTATGAAGTTTATTGTGTTAATTCAAGCAGTCCGTCTTTATTATCGCGTATTACTTCATACTCCTGAAGCCATCGCAAAACTTTAGTGAGTTCGTCCTGTTCGAATTGAGCACTCATCATTAGTTCGTCGTATGAAACAGTTTTTTTAGAGAGCAGTTCTATAATCCATTTTTCAATGTTATTAAAGGTTTCAATATTTAAGTCGGTCGTTTTCATGCTTTGGCACACATCGCACTTTCCACAATTTTCTCCACCTGTTTGACCAAAGTAAAGTAAAAGCTGTTTGCTTCGGCATATATGATTAACTGTGCCATAGTCAATCACACTTTGTATCCGTCGTTCGTATTTATCTTTTCTGTCTTTATAAATTTCTTTTCGCAGCTCAATGTATTGGCGATCTTCCCGTGATGTGGTGTAAGTGATCAGAGGTGTTTTCTTCTGCGGAATATATTTAATTACTCTTTGCTGACTTAGTTTAACCAGGTATTGATATATTTCATTCCTCGACTTGTCCATACGCTTTGCCAGCAGTTCTTCATTTATTGGCACATACTCGGTGAATAATCCAGTGTAGGAGCGAAACAGCATACGAATAAAACTATCAAGTTCTTCATTGGCTACCTGAAACTTATAGAGATCGTCACGACGAATGATAAAATGAACCTTGGCTGATAGTTGAAGCTCTTCAGTAAACTCGATATATCCAGCTCGCTGAAGGATTTTAAGACTATTAAAAACAGTCATCAGATTCATGCGGTAATTCTTACAGAACAGTGGCAGGTTAAAATCATAAACCATTCCAAAACCGCTCCCAACCGCCAATTGAAAGAAGTTACCAAGGGCGTCGTAAACATTGAGTATTTTTTCTTTTTCGGGAAAGGAAACCGATATATTACGCTTAAGTCGTACCTGATCATTACCTGACCAAAGAAGAACTGCATAGGCTTTTTTACCATCTCGTCCAGCCCGTCCTGCCTCCTGAAAGTACGCTTCTAAAGAATCAGGAGCATCCATATGTACAACTAGACGCACATCAGGTTTGTCGATGCCCATACCAAACGCATTGGTTGAAACCATAACGCGGATATCGCCATTAGTCCACAATTTTTGCCGTTCGTCCTTCGCCTCCTGCGGCATCCCAGCATGAAAAGAACTGGCTGAAATACCGTTTTGTGTTAGTAACTCGCTGTATTCCTTTGTTTTTTTTCGATTACGTACATAAACAACTGCACTGCCTTTTACCTTGTTTAAAATGCTTAATAACTGCTGTTCTTTGTCTTCAGCCTGCCGGACGACATATGCCAGGTTATCACGTTTAAAGCTTTTCTGAAAGACATTAGGTTTCTTAAATAAAAGGCGATTTTGAATATCTTCAACAACTTCAGGGGTAGCAGTGGCTGTTAATGCCAATACAGGTGTATTGGGCAGAAGTTCACGTATTTCAGCCACCTTTAAATATGACGGTCTGAAATCGTAACCCCACTGAGAGATACAATGTGCCTCGTCAACAGCCAAAAGGCTTACATTCATCTGTTGCACCTTGGTTTGAAATAACTCAGTACTCAGTCGTTCAGGTGAGATGTATAAAAACTTAGTGCCACCAAATATGCAATTGTCAAGCGTAATATTGATCTCGTCGCGCGACAGACCCGAGAAGATGGCTGCTGCTTTAACTTCTCTTTTTTTGAGGTTTGCAACCTGGTCCTTCATCAAAGCAATCAATGGCGTTATAACAATACACACCCCTTCTTTGGCTAATGCCGGAACCTGGAAAGTCAGTGATTTACCACCACCAGTGGGCATTAAACCAAGTGTGTCGTTACCATCTGCAACCGAACGGATAATATCTTCCTGTAAAGGCCTGAACTCCTTGTAGCCCCAGTATTGCTTTAGTATGTGATGAAAAATATCCATGCAATTGCAAAGGTAATATTATTAGCGGACAGAAGACGGAAGGGTGGAGAAGGAGACAGGAGACAGATGACAGGGGACGGGAGAAGGAGTCTGGAAGATAGAAATGAGTAAAGTAGTGAGGTAAAAGTTGAGAAGGTATCAGAAACTGTTTAAATTTTGTTTTTGAGAGTTATTTTGGATGAATTAAGTTCTTAAACAAGGCAAAAATGATGCGAATAGCAGGGCTA
>NZ_CEXQWX010000237.1:0-6675 GCF_982718395.1 Carboxylicivirga sp. | reverse complement strand
GAATGAATCCTTTAGAATGTCAACTTGGGGAAGTTATCATACCGGGATGACTTTGAACTATCCTGTTTTTAAAAATTACAATGCCAATGGCCCCAAAATAGATCCTTCAATGTTTGGGAAAGAGTTTATGTCAGATGATCCTGACCGTGCTGATGACGTGAGAAAGAATCTTTTCTTTTATGATTATGAAAGTGATACAAAATCATTTGTAACAAAGTATCAGTTCCAGTCACAAGATCCTGACTCAGAAGATCCCTATGCGCAATTTTCTGAATCAAATATTCTGATCTTCCGCCTGGCAGACATGTACCTTCTAAGGGCAGAAGCAAATGCTAAAATGGGTAATGGATCTATCGCAGTTGAGGATTTAAACATGGTGAGGGGAAAAGCCAATGTGCCTGCTTATACCGGTGCTACTGATCGTGAAAGTATGATGAAAGCTATTTTTGAGGAAAGAGCCATTGAATTTATTGGAGAGGCTCATGCTTCATATGATCGAATAAGGATGGACTACTTTTTTGACGGAGTTTCGTGGGTGAATAGCAAAAGAATATCCAAAAGAGGTTATTTCTGGCCTGTTTCCACCGGGATTATTTCAAAGAATCCTTCTATCGTTCAAACTGAATTCTGGCAAGGTAGGTTGTAAGAGTTAATTTTTGAGATGCAATTTTATGAAACGACCACACAAATTTGATTAGCCAGATTTTCAAATGAAAATGATCAAGTTTAATGGGAGTTCCATAAGACAATTGAAATGAAAAAATAAACGTATGAAAAAGATATTTTTTATTGCAATTCTTGTTCTTGGACTCGTTGCCTGTGAACAAGGAGAATACCTGGTAGATGGTGGAATAAGTGAAGCTGAGGTAGGAACCTCAACATTCGAATATTTAAAGTCACATCCTCATTTGGATACTTTAGCAATTTTGATCGAAAGAGGAGGATTTGTTGATGAAGTAAATGGTTCTTCTACCCTTTTTGCGCCCAATAACTTATCTATCAAAAGGTATATTGACGCTATTTTAACTGAAATGAAAGACAGTGATCCAAATGCAGAATACACTGTAGATGATATTCCGGTGGACACTTTAACCAAGTATCTGGGAGGATATATTTTTTCGGAGCAAATCAGACGTGCAGATATGACTAAAGAAGGTGAGATCTATACGGCTGTAAATGGCGATGAAAGAAGGATATCTCTTGAACCCACCAGAGCCTATACTGATCAATTGAGTGAATATCCCGAATATGTGTATTACACATTTAAAGGAGGAGATGATTGGGATCCTTGGGATAATATTGGTGATGACACAAAAGTGGTTATCAGAACCTCCAATTTGATTTCCACTAATGGTGTGATTCATGTATTACAAGGCGATCATACACTTTTTAATTATGATTCTAAGTAAGAAATGGGGATTAAAAAATGTTAGTTTTATGAAGAAGATACTTTTATATATATTAATAATAGCAGCGGTGGCCGCTTGTGAGCCTCCGGAAGTAGGATATATCAGTGATAATATCCATGCATTGCAAGATACTGTATATGTGCCACGTGGAGTGTTCACAACATCAGCAGCTCCATCCGCAGAAGGTTCTACTTATCCGATGCACTGGCAAATATCCAGTGTAACAGATGAAGACGGAAACCCCACCGATGACCTGTTTGATGAATATGAGATCCTGATTTGGAAAGAGGCATTTAACGGAGATACTGATACTACTTTAGCTTTGGCTGAAGCTAAACTGGAATTGTCAGAACAACCTACGCTTCTTATCAATGAGGTGAGTGGAGAAATGGCATTTACTCAAGCCAGTAAATATGTAACTGATAACAATATTTATAAAGTCAATGTCAATGTATCAAATGTCAAAGGAGAACGTCAGCTGGATGATTTCACGGTTGTGAAATTAGAAGAATTTAAAGCTGTAGATTTTACCGGTGAGATGAGAGATCGTATTTACCTCATTCAGGATGGAGAAAGAAAAACACTTTATACTTCTGTTATCAAGAATGCGGATGATGATCAGATTCCAAGTGTTCTTGATGGAACCCATCCATACATAACTATTACAAAGACCAGTGAAGAACCATCCCTGGGTATCAAGGTGAAGATGATTGTAACAGATAGTCATGATGTTCCTTTTAGTCCTGAAAAAGTAGTGGATTACATTTGGAATGGATCAGCTTTGCAGAATTATCACGATAATTCAGTTGAGACGGTGGAAGATGCAACAGGAACAACATTTATGCTTCCCGCTCCCCCATTCCCACAATTTAGTCGTAATAACTGGGGCGATTTGATGTATTACCGGACAACAAGAGACGCTTTCACTGTGGATAAGGAAGCCTATGAGGCGGATTTTGGACCACAAGATTGGTCGGTATACGATGTAGATCCTGATACAGGTGAGATACTTTGTGATGCCTACCTGCGTTGGGCCATTAAAATTTATGATTCAGGTACCTGGGAAATTAAAATGAGAATTCCTTACAGTAAAAAACTATAGGAAGCAGAAATGGCACCTGATAGTTACAAATAGCCAGTATCAAGAGCATGTACATATTCTGCATGGTGAGAGTCGAAAAAGGCTAATGAAAATCACGAAGGTGTCCAAAAACAAGCATTTAAATTTAGATAACTTACGAATTATTATTTAATCTCCTCATCCTGACCTTCTCCTCAAGGAGAAGGAATAGAGCTGTTCGACATTTATGAGGTCGTAATCAGTGCACTAACACTCATTTAATGAGCACTTCCTCTCCTTCAGGAGAGGATTGAGGTGAGGTGATAAACTATTATGTTTCCAATTTGTAAGTCTTTCTATTTTTTGTAATTTATTTTTGGACACCCTCGTTGCATATAGTCAGTAATTGACAATATTTAGAAAGAAAAAATCACATAAATAAATTAAAACGAAAGCAATGATAATAAAACAGATATGCTTGACAGCAATTGGTATTGCTGCTGTAATATCCATAGACGCTAAGAATGTAACGAAAAAGAAAGTTGCTTTAAAGAAAGAACCTTCTCGAACCGAAGTGGTCAAACCCATTCGAAAAAGTGAATTCCGAAACCCGGAATGTAAACAGCGCATTCAGGGAGGAAACCCAAAAATGGTTAATGGTTTTTTACAGTTTGACGGAGCATTGGATGGTAATCGCCAGGTTGATCCTCAAATAGCTGTTGGTGGTGGATATGTTTTTCATGCCACCAATTCAGGATTGGTAATCTATGACAAGGAAGGTAATTATATTGATGGCGTTTCACAGCATTGTTTCAATAACGGGATTGACCCTAAGTTATTCTTTGATGCTCATAACCAAGTTTTCGGATTTGATTTATGGGTATATTGGGACGAGGAAAAGGTTAAACCCGTTAATATTGCTATATCCGAGACGAATAATCCTCTTGGGGCGTGGAATATTTACCCTGTTGGTGCACCAAAAGGTGTTGATGGCGGCGGTATTGGTTATAGTAAAAAGTGGGTTGGTTATTCATTTCCTGGCGGAGAAGAGAAAACCTTTGTGATGAAAATGAATGAAGTTAAAGCGGGGAAACCAGCAACCGTCTATCATTTTAATGGTAGTTTAGGGCATCCTGTATTTACACAAGATGACATTGAGGATCTTTACTTCTTTAAAATAGAAGGCGATCGTTTTATTATTACGCGTGTTACAGATGGTAAGGATGGAATTCCGGTGTGTCAGGAAGTAAGTTCTGAGCCACATGGATTAAAATATATTAACTACCCACCTAAATCACCCCAGAAAAATACAGAGCAGGTTGTTTCTTCGGGAGATAGAAATCCCAAAAACCTGGTACTGCAAAGCGGCTGCATTTGGTTTTCTCAAGCTGTTAATTGCGAAGGAAGATCTGCAGTTCAATGGCATCAGGTTAAACTGGATGGTAGCATTGTACAAACCGGATTAATTAAAAGTAATACATCCAACTATATACAAACAACCATTGCAGTAAACAAGAATAATGATGTTTTGGTGGGATTTCAGGAAACAAATGCAAATATGTACATATCCCCTCGCATGGCCTTCCGTTATGCAAATGATCCCAAGGGAAAAGTCAGAGATATAGTTAAGTTAGGTGAAGGCCAGGGAGCAACGGATGGAGTAGCCTGGGGGGATTATAGCGGAAGTATCATTGATGGAGATAATCAATTGGACTTATGGACCATCCAAAGTGTGGCTAACAGCGAAGGTAAAGGTGAAACTGTCATTGTAAAAGTACCGTTTGACTCATCTAAATAATAGGCATGAGATTTAAAAAGCTGATAGCTACAAGTTATTAGCCCAAAATAAAAGCGACTTGAAGAAAAATACTTCAAGTCGCTTTTATTTATAAGTTATTTAATCGTCGTTGACTTTAACGAATGCTTGAATCGAAGAGTTTAATTTCAAGGCTTGCGCTTTATGAAAATCAAGGAGTTTACTTTCGTAAATGACTGTTTTCAGAAAGTGCGTAACGCAGAAATTAGACTTTTCGGGCAAGCATCAATTACTTCTTCTTCACTACCTCAATCAAATCAAGATCAAAAATAAGTGTCGAATTCGGGCCAATTTTAGCACCTGATCCGCGCTCACCGTAAGCCAGGTCAGCAGGAATATACAAACGCCACTTACTTCCTTCAGGCATTAATTGTAAAGCTTCTGTCCAGCCTTTGATAACACCTGTTACAGCAAATTGAGCAGTGTCCTTACGCTCAACTGAGCTATCGAATACAGTACCATCTAATAAAGTACCATGGTATTGACATTTTACACGATCGCTGGTTGTAGCTACAGCACCTTTACCTTCTTTTAGTACTTCATATTGCAGACCACTTTCTAAAGTTACAATGCCATCCTTCTTAGCATTATCCTCAAGGAATTTCTGTCCTTCGGCTAAGTTAGCTTCAGCTTTTTTGGCATTTTCAGCATCTTTCACCTTACGAATAGCTTCCATTACTTTACGTAAGTACATATCTGCTGACATCTCAGTAAAATATGACTTGTTATAAGCAAACTCATTCATGAAACCTTTCATAAAAGCAGTTTCATCAATTTCGTTGAACATACCTTCAAGGTGTTCCAGGTTTGCTTTTTTCATTTCAGTCTTACCAAGAGCTCCTGCCAATTTAACGCAAGTTGCAGAATCAACTTCCAATGGCCAGCGCTCAAATTGTTGTTTTAGATTAGCAGCCTGAAGATAACCAAGTGCATAACTCACACTATCTGTCTGGTTTGCAAATTCCATTTTCCCGGTATTCGGAACTTTGGTACACGATGCCATTACAGCTATAATCAATGTAAGGGCAGCTAGTAGATTTGTTACTTTCATCTGTTAATTATTTTGAATTGTAAATAATAGTTTGCTAAAGCTTCTTAAGACCGATTTTTTGACTTTATTTCTAAGTACAGTAATCGACCTTTTGTCTTAAGTCTGATATCTAACAGTCTATTAAATAAAGTTGGTTCTTACTTAATAGCTAAAAGCTCAACTTCGAAAATAAGCGTTGTGTGAGGTCCAATGTGCTGACCGGCACCGCGCTCACCATAAGCTAAATCAGATGGAATAAATAAACGCCACTTACTTCCGACAGGCATTAACTGCAATGCTTCAACCCATCCCTGGATTACACCGTTAACAGGGAATGTAGCAGGCTCACCACGCTGAACAGAGCTATCGAAAACTGTTCCGTCGATTAAAGTACCATGGTAATGACACTCTACCTGGTCAGTAGCAGCAGGCTTATCACCATTTCCTTCGGTCATAATTTCGTACTGCAATCCACTTTCTAATGTAACAACTCCTTCTTTCTTTGCATTCTCAGCTAAGAAATCTTTTCCTGCCTGAATAGCTGCTTCGGCTTGCTTAGCCTGTAACTCACCAAAAAACTGCTGTAAAATTTGATTAGCTTCGTCAGCTGACATTTCAGTCTCTTGACCTTCAAAAGCAGCTTCCAGCCCTTTTGTAAATTCTGAATATTCAATCGTCTCAATACCTGAGGCTTTAAGATTTTGCGCCAGGTTCATTCCAAGGGCATAACTAATTTTGCTCATTTGATTATTTTTAATAAACGTTTTCTATTTAAAAACCAGCTGCGAAAATACACTATTAATACTAATTAGAAAAACCTGTGGTGATTGTGTTTTTGGAGTTCTGAACTTGAGGAGAGTTTTGTGTTCTGGGTTTAGTGTTGATGTCGAACTGTGGAATTGTGAATTTGTGGAGTTGTTGATGTATTTATTTGGATATTTGTTGCTTTCCTCATATCCGCTAAGCTGGTTTGCATAAAGATAAAAGCCGTCGTGACTAAATCGATGGTGCTCGAATTATAATCGTTATCGACAGTTGCCAAATTAATATTGACGGTCAAATAATTTCCTTCTGTTGTCAATCAAATCTACTGTTCTCTACCCCATTATTTTCTTTAAAAAACTAACACAGCGTTACAAGCCATTTTTAATTCAAAAAAAGGATAAAACACTGCGTTAGGGTGTCATTTAATTTTCTTTTCAGGTATAAAATTCATTTTAAAGCCAAATTTGTTTTTAAAAATGGGACTAACACAGTGTTAGTTACTCAGCTAAATTTTAAAAGGGACTATAACAGACTGTTATTCGCTCTTTAAAATTTTTGTGAGGCCTATAACGCTCCGTTTTATGCATTTTAAATT
>NZ_CEXQWX010000236.1:0-6826 GCF_982718395.1 Carboxylicivirga sp. | reverse complement strand
ACTAAAATCATTTCTAACAATAACATTGGTAATACCAAGAGTTTCCTTAAAACCTAAATATAATGGAACAATAATCAACAAAAGCACATTTTGACTATTGAAGTATGTACGTATTAAGTCCATATTAGATATTAAGGTATCTGAAAAGATCCTCCTAACATAAAAGAATATATTCAGAATCATAAAACCAAGTATCCCTGTACCAAGGATCATTTTCTTATTATTTAACCATATTTTGGATTTTCTTAAAAGAAATCTTTCTCCCTTAAAGTCTTCAATTATAGACAACATCAGCAATGAAACTATGACTAATATCACAGTACCCCTACTTCCAATCATTAATGCAGGTATCAAAGGTAAAAACAAAAATATTATTTTTTGTTGACATTTTTTTATTGATAAATAAGGATATAGTAGTGGAATGTATATTGAAGACTTTATTATATAGGAATTAAATCCTCCAATACCAAATCGTGCCTCTTGGTTTAGAACAATAAAACCATGGGTTAGATATACTTTAGCTAAAAGTACATACACTACAAGCAAATGTATTAGCACCGCAACAAACACCTTATGATTAACAATTATCTTAGTATATCTGTCTTTTTTATCTAAAAAAAATAATACTAGCCTTGGTAGAGCAATAGGCAAAGTACTTAGGACCATAAACAATGAGTAAAGTACAAGTGTATCATATACTATCAAACCTCTGTAACTTGAAATTGGCGCAATAGGGATAAAATAATATATAAAAAAGAAACCAAAAAGAAATTTGTTTACAATAGCTTTTGACTTAATTGTACCAATTAAAAGATATAAACTTACTAAGGAGTATATTAATAAGTAATCAAAATCCATTGGGTCTATATTATCTTAATATTTTTCATAGGGTTGCCAACTACAACAGAATTACCCTCAATATTCTTTGATACAACACTCCCAGCTCCCACTACAACATTATTTCCAATTGTAATACCAGGAAGGATAGCAACACCTGCAGCAATCCACACATTATTACCAATTACAACTTCTTTCAGTTCATACCCTTGCTTGTTTATTGGAATATTCGAATCATAAAACTTATGATTCTGGCTGTAAATTATCACATTAGGACCAATAAGAACATCATCTCCAATATGAACTCCACCTCCTGCATTAATAATCGATCCTCTGTTAATTGATACATTATTACCTATACATAGTTTTGATGGAGAGTCGATATGCACATGATCCCAGATTTTAACATTAACACCAGCCTTAACAGGCAAAAGTTTAATCCTTAGCCAGCAGCCGATATTACCCGGAATTGACTTAACTATTGCATTAAACCACATTAATATTTCATATCTGAATCTCATAATTCTACATTAATTATTTAAACCCTTTAAATTGTAATTCCAAATTAACACCCTGCTTAACCATGCAAGAAAAAATACTATTAATATGGATATTAGTTTATGTGGTAATATAAATATCAAACCTATACAGATAACAATACTTATAATAGAATAGATATTGGCCTTATGTATAATTCGGGGGTTTGCATTTGCTCCCATAAAAGCTGAGAGTATTCCATAAATAATTCTTATAAATCCTGTAAGAATTAAACTTAAAATAATAAACGGAGTATCTTCAAGATCAATATCTGCTAATCCAAGCTGCTTAATAAGCCAGTAAAAACCCTCTAAACAAACAGCCATTGCAACTCCAACAAGCAACCACTTCAAAATCCTTCTATTCAAATTGATATTACTTCTTTTTTTAAAAATAACAAGCTCCTTAAAACCTGCATAACTCTGTAAGAATGTAAATGGAAACATAAATATATTCGCAAGAAAAAAATAGTCCCCTAAAGAATTTTTGCCATAAATCCGTTCCAAAATAATTTTATCACCCTGACCTAGCAAAGAAATAGACAATAGGGATATAAAAAATCCAAATCCAATGTTTAAAAGATATCCTTTTGAATACTTGCCGATTGATATAAACTTAATACGGTACATTATTATTCCGATAGAAATTAGGAAAGTACACACCAATGCTATATTAACTACGTTCAGTATCTGCATAAACTCTATATCTATCTTTAATTCAAAAATAAATATAGCCATAATTCCTATAACAATTTTCCACGATATACCGGCAAATTGAGCCAATACAAAATCAGAGTTCAGCCTGAAAATATTATAAACAAACATATTAGCAGAAGTCAAGAAAAAGAGTACACTTAATCTTATTACTGAGATATCACTGAAATAATACGCATTTGCAAGATATGAAGATATAAGAGCTGTTATTACAGCTGACGATAAGACAAAATGAAGAATACTCTTTTCAATCTTTATTATATTGGGCATATCTATTTTGGCAATTCTCATAAAAACCTGTTCAAATCCCAACAGTCCAAAAGAATTTAATAAGGTCAAACAAATAATCAGTAATGAGTAAAGAGAATATTCCTCGCTACTTAGTATTTCTTTTAATAGAATATTAGCAATAAAAAAAAATCCCGCCCCAGATACCATTATCAATATTGAATAATGAGAACTAAAGCGGTTTTGAATAATTTTTAGCAAACCAGTCATTTCATAACACCACAAAAGTCCAATACAACTTTGTTATCTGGCAAACTCAAACTTTTAAACTCATTGTGTGCCACTAAAAAGGCAATAATATCCGCTTTTTCAATAGCCTCTTTATAATCAGTTAATTTAAACACATGATGTTCTTCAATATTAGGCTCCACAAAAAATATTTCTTCATTATTCGCACTTTGCAATACTTTTTGGGCAATATACTTTGCGGGTGATTCTCGCAAATCATCAATATTGGGCTTAAATGCTAATCCCATAATCGCGATAGAAGGTTTACGTCCATGCTTTAATTCAAATTCCAATTTAGCGCTTTGAATCTTCTCTGCGACCCAAAATGATTTATAATTATTCGTTTCACGTGCCTTACCAATCATCTGTGCTTCACGTGGATAATCTGAAACAATAAAATATGGATCTACTGCAATACAGTGCCCTCCTACACCACAACCAGGTTGTAAGACATTTACACGCGGATGTTTGTTGGCTAATTCGATTAATTCCCAAACATTAATATCTGCTTTATCACAAATTAATGACAATTCGTTCGCAAATGCTATTTGTGAATCACGGCTTGCATTCTCCGTTAACTTACACATCTCTGCTGTACGGGCATTGGTAGCATGTAACTTACCTTGCACAAATAATGAGTAAAAGTCAATTGCTTTTTGTGTACTTTCTGCATTAATACCACCAATTACCCTATCATTTTTAACCAATTCATACATGATATTTCCTGGTAAAACCCTTTCTGGACAGTAGGCCAAAAAAATATTCCCTTTTAATTCCGGACGTTTAATATTAATAAGCTCTTCCATTTTCTCTGTTGTCCCAACCGGAGAAGTCGACTCTATAATGTATAAATCTCCTTCCTTTAATAATGGAATTACATTTTTTGTTGCTGCTTCAACAAATGATATATCCGGTTCGTGATTACCTTTAAATGGTGTAGGTACCACAATCAAATATACATCTGCTCGCTGAACTTCTGTTGAAGCACTTAAATATCCTTCTTTAACCGCTTTAGCCACATAAGGTTCTAATTCTGGCTCAACAATATGTATTTGTCCTTTATTGATTGTTTCGACTACTTTGGCATTAACATCCATTCCATTCACCTTAATACCATTGGACGCAACCAATGCACTTGTTGGTAACCCAATATACCCTAAACCTACCGTTGAAACTGTTATATCTTTATTCATCATCTCTTTTATTAGTTATTCTTAATTAGAAAATCCACTATTCGTTTTGAGGCCTTTCCATCTCCATACGGATTATGAAGCTGACTCATTTCTTTATAACGATCATTATTACTCAACAAATCTGTTGCTTCATTCACAATTTTATCTTTATCTGTCCCAACAAGTATCACCGTACCTGCTTCTACCGCCTCAGGTCTCTCTGTAGTATCTCTCATTACCAGTACAGGTTTACCTAAACTAGGGGCTTCTTCCTGTACACCTCCACTATCTGTTACTATTAGATAAGCTTTATCCATTAACCAGATAAATGCTTCATAAGGTAATGGGTCAATTAAGTGAATGTTTGAATTATCACCTAATATCGAATAAACAGGCTTTTGAACATTGGGATTTAGGTGAACAGGATAAATCACCTGGACATCATCAGCCTGAGCAATGGTATTTAATGCGTCACAGATATTTAAGAATCCCTGACCATGATTTTCACGTCGATGGCCAGTTACTAGAACTAACTTCTTTGATGGATCTATAATTTCTTTAAGTTTATTGATATTATCGTTATCTGCTATTTCATTTACAATACCAACACTTTCCAATAATGCATCAATAACAGTATTACCAGTTACAACAATTGATTTTTCATTAGTTTTTTCCTGCAATAAATTTCCTTGTGATTTAGTAGTTGGAGCAAAATGAAAATCGGCTATACGACCAGTTAACTGACGATTAATTTCTTCAGGGAATGGTGCTAATTTATCGTATGTTCTTAAACCTGCCTCAACATGACCTACTTTAGCACCACTATAAAAAGCAGCTAACGCAGCAGCACTTGAAGTAGTTGTATCTCCATGAACCAATACTACATCTGGTTTAAACTCTTCCAAAACAGGCTTCATCCCATTAATGATATCCCCAGTCAATGAATATAAATTTTGATTGGGTTTCATCAAATCAAGGTCATAATCGGGTATTATCGCGAAGAATTTTAGTACCTGATCCAGCATCTCTCTATGTTGTGCCGTTACACAAACTTTTACCTCAAAATTCTTGGTATCTTCCTGAAAAGCCTTTACAACTGGAGCCATTTTTATGGCCTCTGGCCTAGTACCAAATACGATTAAAATTTTCTTCATTTATTCCTAAGTTTTCTTACTTATTAATCTCAACTTTACAAAGTCAATTACTTTTTAAGTTAACTCTAAAAATTTGTTTTAATATTCGCCCATACTAATTTCCCAAATATCACTCCCAATCCAATAAGCCCTCCTAAAAATACACTCACAACAAGTATTATCTTTTTGTTCGGTGCACTTTTCTCAATTGGCACTTTCGGAGGTTCTAAAATGGTAAAGGCAGGCGTTTGTTCGTTAACTGCGATCTTAGCTTGTTCCAATTGCTGAGCTAATCCTTTAAAAATAGTTGATGACATATCATATTCATCACTTAAACGTTGATACTCTACATTTACCCGTTCAGACACCATATTTCGATGTTGATCTTTATAATTATAAAAAGCCCTTTGTGCTTGTTCATATTCTTCTTTCTTGTCATCAAACTGCCTTTGCACAAATTCTAAATGTTCTCGTGCTTGTTTGGTCTTGTATTTAATGATGTAATCTTGCAACAACTCAACTGCCCTTTGAACTAATTGTGCAACTAAAACTGGTTCACCTACTTCTGCTGACACACTTATTAAACCTGTTTTCTTATCCACCTCAATAACAATCACTTCTTCAACAGCTGTCAATGCCATTAATTCTTCTTCTGAAATGTTTAGGACACCATAATCTGGCACTTCAATTTCTTCTTCATCTGAACTGGTTAAAGCATCTTTTATGGTCCATGGTAAACGGATGGTATGTTTGATCACCTTATTTCCAAATGATTCAATAGTATCAGCTACTACAAATTCATATAGTGAAATTGGCTCTGGATAGTTCTCAAAATGGAACTTCAGATGAACCATCTCTTTTTTGAAAGGATAAGAATTAACCACCTGTGGATATATCTCAGCAGGTATACCGGATGATCCCCCCATCATTGAACCTAAATTAATGCCAGCAATACCAGCTAATGCTCCAAGATTTCCCAAACTTCCCTTCTTTTCCTCTGATGGAATTAAAGTACAAGATGCCTGATATTTAGCTGGGCTTGTAAAGGCGATGATTAAACCAATAAAAACTGCAATACCAACAGAATAATAGATGGTTTTACGTCCGTTCCAAATGGTTTTTATTAAGGCAATGAGATCTATTTCGTCGTCTTTGATGATTTGAGGAGTATCTTCTTTGTTTATATGAGTCATGTTCAATAGGTATCAAGATAATAAGACACAAGTATCAAGATGTTATCATATTACAATCGATCAGCAATGGTAACAATAGTTAATGATAACGAAGCTAAAGCACTAGCCATAGCAATCCAAGCTGTAGCTGGCAGTGGCTCTTTCTGTGGTTTTTGCGGCACCACAATCTCAGCTCCAGGCATTATCTTTGGATAATTTCTGAAAAATAAAAAGCTATTGGTTGAAGCAGCAGCTCCATTGGGATAAATCACATACACTTTTCCTTTCTTGGCTCGTAAATCATATCCTCCGGCCTGACGGATATAATGCTTCATTTTCTGTCCTTCCACATAAGAAGCTGAAATTGGATTCAAAACACCCCCACCAATATTAACAGTCTGTAATTCCCGAGGGATCACCAATTCATCACCATGCTGCAGATAGATATCTGCTTTTGAGCCAGGATTTTTAAGTATCTTCTCCAAATCAATACTCACAACATCAAAACCTAAATCGGAAAACACCAAGGTTGTATCAGCTTTTACCATTTGCTCACGAAGACGCTTTACTTTTTGTGACACTTGTACCTTACGCGTTAACATAGCTCCCCTTGCATAGGCATCAGGTGATAACCCACCAGCACGATTTATAATGGTCGAAACACGTTCTTTTTTGGAGGTTAGACTAAATTGTCCAGCATAATTGACCTCACCCAAAACACTCACCACTGATTCTTTTTCGAATCC
>NZ_CEXQWX010000235.1:0-7030 GCF_982718395.1 Carboxylicivirga sp. | reverse complement strand
TGCAGCCAACGGGGTTTTTCCTTAGTTTTTGTTCACAAAGAATGATGTTTATAAGGAGTTCACGATTGTCGCTTCGCTTTAATTCACCTCGTGCAAAAAGTAAGTCGCCGAAGGCAAGGCAAGAGTATTTTGATTGTGTTGAAACTGTTGTAGTTGATTGTACGATTTTAAAATTGGGAAAGATCTTTGACGTATCACAAGTAAAATTTTTAATTGATCCCGATAGCCCAAGTAATAATCTTATTAGGGTATTTAATTGTTAAAAAGGAACAGATTATCTGATTAACGTCTGATACAAAAAGTGATATAGTTTCAAATTGAAAGTTGGCAAATATGCTTAATAACAGGTTCTACAGAATGTGTGACAATAATCATGTATTAAATCACTAAAAGTTTGTTATATCGCAAATTGAAGACCTATTTTTTATAAACCGAATAACTAAAATCTAAGAAACCATGGGCAAATTAGCTGTTATTGCACTTGGAGGAAATGCTCTTTTACGCGACAATCAGGTTGGAACCATTGATGAGCAAGAGCAAAATACTACAGATACGTTGGAAAACATCGTATTTCTGCTGAAAGAGGGATATAATATCGTCATTTCACACGGTAACGGACCACAGGTTGGTAACATTGTGATGCGTAACGATGCCGGTGAGCAAATGTATAATATTCCTCAGATGCCGTTAGATGTATGTGTGGCCGATTCACAGGGGGGTATTGGTTATATGATCGAGCGATCATTAAAGAATGTGATGCGCAAGCATGGAATCAAGCGTAATGTTTTAACATTGATGACCACTGTAGAGGTTGATCCGAATGATCAGGCGTTTAAGAACCCTACCAAGCGTATTGGTAAGATTGTAACCAAAGAAGAAGCGGATAAATTAAGCACTGAAAAAGGCTGGACCTTTAAAGAAGAGAAAAAGACCACCAGTGGATTTCGACGTGTGGTACCTTCTCCACAACCTAAGACAGTAGGTAACTGGGAAGTGATTGAAAAGAACGCACGTGAAGGAACCATCATTATTGCAGTTGGTGGAGGCGGAGTGCCTGTTTACACTGATGAAAAAGGCGATATTCGTCCGATAGAAGCAGTTATTGATAAGGATTTGGCTAATTCATTATTGGCTCGTCAAATTAATGCAGATCGCTTCTATATTTTAACAGATGTACCATTTGTTTATAGTAACTTTGGCCAGCCTGATCAAAAGGTATTGGAGTTCTTAAACGTTGAGGATACAAAAAAATACCTTGATGCCGGTACGTTTGGCGAAGGTAGCATGGCGCCAAAAATCAACGCCGCACTTCAGTTTGTTGAAGGTGGAGGAGATATGAGCGTAATTACTGAAGCCACCAAACTGGAAGATAAAGCTTACGGTACCAAAATTACAGCTGAATACGAAGAAGCTGATTTAAAGAAGTACGAAAAGTAAAATAGTCAGTAGTTATTAGTCAGTAGACAGTAACTGGTGAGGCAAAAGGCAGAGGTGAGCGATCTATTATGAGAGAAGACACGATGCACCTCGCACCTGGCACGAACAAGAAAACCAAATAAATAACAAATAATAAATCAAAGAATTATGGCATTCAACCTTAAAAATCGGAACTTCCTTAAGTTGTTGGATTTCTCACAGGAAGAAATTAAGTTTTTATTGAAATTGTCGCAGGACTTAAAAGCAGCTAAATATGCTGGTATTGAGCAACCACGCATGACAGGTAAAAACATTGCTCTGATTTTTGAAAAGTCATCGACACGTACAAGATGTGCTTTCGAAGTAGCAGCTCACGATCAGGGAGCACATGTTACTTATCTTGGACCTTCAGGTTCACAGATCGGACATAAAGAATCGATGAAAGATACAGCTCGCGTATTAGGACGTATGTACGATGGTATTGAGTACCGTGGTTACGGTCAGGCTATTGTAGAAGAATTAGCTGAGTACGCAGGTGTACCTGTTTGGAACGGATTAACAGATGAATTCCACCCAACACAGATCTTAGCTGACTTCTTAACAATGATGGAACACACCAGTGTGCCATTAAACCAGGTATCATATGCTTACCTTGGCGATGCACGTAACAACATGGCTAACTCATTATTAGTAGGTGGAGCAATCATGGGTATGGACGTTCGTATCGTAGGTCCTTCTTCATTGCAGCCAGATGCTGACTTAGTGAAACAATGTCGTGAAATAGCTGAGAAATCAGGTGCTACCATCACTATCACTGATGATGTAAAAGAAGGAGTTGCAGGTTGTGATTTCCTTTATACTGATGTTTGGGTATCAATGGGTGAAGCTGATGAAGTATGGAAAGAGCGCATCGAATTGTTGAAGCCATACCAAATTAATTTGGAAACAATGGAAGCAACTGGTAATCCAGCTTGTAAATTCTTACACTGTCTGCCTGCATTCCATAACCGTGAAACAAAAGTTGGTGAAGAAATCTTCCAGAAATTTGGTTTAGACGGAATGGAAGTAACAGAGGATGTTTTCGAATCACCTGCTTCTATCGTGTTTGATCAGGCCGAAAACCGTATGCACACCATTAAAGCTGTTATGGTAGCTACGTTAGGAGCTTAATTAAGCATTTATATAAAAATACAGAAGAGGCATCTCATTGCGAGGTGCCTTTTTTATTATGTGTTTACGGATCGCATCGTTATAATTATAATGGAAAGACATTTTTTTGAGATAGTGGCTGAAAGCCTCAAACTTCACAACAAGGGGGATCGCCCCTTGATAAAGATGTTATGTAAATCTCAGGCTGTAAGTCTGAAGCATATAATTAAAGTATCAGGCCTCTATTCCAAAAAAATGTCTTTCTATTAATTGTGTATAAAGTAGCCTTTAAGGAGAGTTTTTTGCAAGCTTATATATTGTATTGCACATGCGACATTACAACTTTCCTAAAGAACAGATCGCATCTTTATTTGCTACTGGTCATAAAGATGCGATCCATAAAACCAAACCTTATCTGAAAAACTAATCTATGTTTGATTCGATTGGTCTTGGATTTATTATTTTTGTCTCTAATCAATCCCCAGCACAACAATTGAAAATATGGCGAAGAAGAAGACCAAAAGCAAAAAACAAAAATTAAATATCACTCAACGTTTCAGTGCCTTACGTGACAATTTCAAAGATTTTAAGTTTCGTTTTATTTCGGGAATTATTACCATAGGCGTTGCGTTTTACTTTCTGTTAGCATTTTTCTCATTTCTCTTTACAGGTTTTGCCGATAAGAGCATTTTTGATATAAACCGTTGGGAACTATTTAAAAGTTCTGACATTGCCGTTCAAAACTGGACCGGACACCGTGGAGCCCTGCTGGCTGATATTTTTATCAATCAAGGTATTGGTATAGCTGCCTTTACCATCGTCTTATTACTTTTTGTGATTGGTTTTCGACTTTTGGGAGCGCGCATATTGCCTTTGCGTAAAACACTTGCTCACTGCTTCGCTATTTCCGTGTGGTTATCGGTTGCACTGGGATTTATTTTTAATAGCTCGGTCAATGATCAATATCTGTTGTTGGGAGGCGCACATGGCTATTTTATGAGTAAGTGGTTAAGTGCTGCCATTGGTGGTGTAGGTACCATCATTGTTCTGATTGTTAGTTTGGTTATTTATTTGTCCATCACCTTCGACTCTTTTTACCGCATGGTTAGCCGTCCGGTTAATAAATCACCTCAGGATAATCTAAAACCTGATGCTAATACAGATGTATCAACTGAAGATGAAGCTATCGAACATGAAGAGGAACAGGCTCAGGAGCCTGTTGAGGACATGACCTTCGATAAAGAAATTGAGATTGAAATAGAACCAACCACGAACGGATCAGAAGAGGAAGAACCGGTTAAAGATGCAGAAGCCGGCTCTACCCTGGAGTTTTCTCCAACGGTTGATGCTCCTGTTGAAGATGATGATGTCAGCCTGGATTTAACCATTGAGAAAAGCGAGGAAGAACAAATGCCTGATTCTTATAATAATGAGCCATTGGGTGATTATGATCCGACACTTGATCTGTCATCATACCAGTTACCTAATATCGAATTACTGGATGATCACAGTGCTGACAACTCTGAAGTATCAATGGAAGAGTTAGAATCGAATAAAAACCGGATTGTAAAAACTCTCGAAGATTATAAGATACAGATCAAGAATATTAAAGCTACGGTTGGACCAACGGTTACACTGTATGAGATTGTACCGGCTCCGGGTGTGCGTATTTCGAAAATCAAAAACCTGGAAGATGATATTGCCCTGTCGCTGGCTGCTTTGGGTATACGTATCATTGCTCCTATCCCGGGACGCGGAACCATTGGTATTGAAGTACCAAACTCTGAACCTGAAGTGGTGGCCATGCGCACCATTATCAATGCCAGAAAATTCCAGAATTCGAAATATGAGTTGCCAATTGCTTTAGGTAAAACCATCTCCAACGAAACCTTTGTTATTGACCTGGCCAAAGCTCCTCACATGCTGGTGGCGGGTGCTACCGGACAAGGTAAATCGGTTGGTTTGAATGCCATTATCTCCTCCTTGCTTTATAAGAAGCATCCGTCGCAGTTAAAGTTTGTGATGGTTGACCCTAAAAAGGTGGAATTAAATATCTATTCGAAAATAGAACGCCACTTCCTGGCTAAAATGCCTGATGAAGAAGATCCGATTATCACCGATGTACAAAAGGTGGTGAACACCCTTAATTCGCTCGCGATTGAAATGGATAACCGCTATGAGCTGTTAAAAGCAGCCCATGCCCGTAATATTAAGGAGTACAATCACAAATTCGTCAAGCGCCAGTTGAATCCGGAGAAAGGACACCGTTTCTTACCTTATATAGTGGTGGTAATTGATGAGTTTGCCGACCTGATTATGACAGCCGGTAAAGAAGTGGAATTACCTATTGCTCGTATTGCACAGTTGGCCCGTGCGGTTGGTATTCATATGATTGTTGCCACACAGCGTCCATCAACCAATATTATTACGGGTGTGATTAAAGCCAACTTCCCTACCCGCGTTGCCTTTAAGGTGGCTTCGATGATTGACTCGCGTACCATCCTTGATTCGCCGGGTGCCAACCAGTTAATTGGTCGTGGTGATATGTTGATTTCACAGGGCAGCGATTTGGTTCGTGTGCAATGTGCTTTTGTTGACACACCTGAGGTGGAGCGTATCAACGATTTTATTGGTAACCAGCGGGGTTATACCTCTGCCTTTCTACTGCCTGAATATGTTGGTGAGACAGCCGATCAGCCAGCCGGTGAAGTGGATTTGAGTAAACGAGATGCCATGTTTGAGGAGGCTGCCCGTGTGGTGGTAGCTAATCAAAGTGGATCAACATCACTTATTCAGCGTCGTTTCTCGATTGGATATAACCGTGCCGGACGTATCATTGACCAGTTGGAAGCAGCCGGAGTGGTTGGACCTTTTGAAGGTAGTAAAGCCCGACAGGTACTGATTCCTGATGAGCTGGAATTGGAAAAACATTTGAGTCAATTTAATTAATCCAACTTTTTTTGGAACAGTTATTGAATAATGACACACATCTTAACGCAATAAATATTGAAAAATAATTCACTATGAAATACACACTTTCACTAGCATTGGCATTTATCAGCCTTATTACTTTCGCACAATCACCGGAAAAAGCCAAAGGAATTCTTGACCAGGTATCGGCTAAAACAAAAGCCTATCCGTCGATTGTTGCCGATTTCTCTTTCGCATTAGAAAACCTTCAGGAAGAAATCAACGAGGTGTATGATGGTAACATCATCCTGAAAGGCAATAAATATAAAGTTAACCTGATGGACGTAGACACTTACTTTGATGGCGAGGTGCTTTATACACATATGTTGGATGCCGATGAAGTAAACATCACTATACCGGATTTGGAAGATGAGGAAACACTTAATCCGGCAACCATTTTTACCATTTACGAAGATGGATATACCTACAACTATGTAGCCGAAGGAACCATTGATGGTAAAGCCTGTCACGAAATTGATTTATATCCTGAAAATCGTGATAAACCATACTCTCGCATTAAATTATTAGTCTTAAAAGATAATCTTCAGTTGTACTCTATCCGCCAGGTTGGTAAAGATGGTAACAATTACACAGTAGTGGTAAAGAACATGGTAACCAACAAAAGCATCGACGATAAAACCTTTGTATTCGACAAAGCTGCCAATCCTGATGTGGATGTTATTGATATGAGATAATATTTAGACAAGATAAAATATAGAAGCCCGGTGTTGCCGGGCTTTTTTAGTTTTACAGATCGCATCTTCTATGTTGTATTACCAATAACAAATAAGATGTGATCCATTTACTTGATTTAATAATAGAGAGGATTAAAGATGATTCCGAGGGTAAGTTTTACGGATCGCATCTTTATAATTGCAATGCAAATAAAGATGCGATCCTTTTTACCCGCACGACCACTTGTTAAATGTATTAACCAAACTACCGTATAATTCTCACTACACCTACCACCCTATCAAAACACCGTTTTGAAGGTGCGTTAGCCCGTTCCATTTGGCGAGCCGGTGATGGAGTAAATTGAAAATCACTTAGTTGAACATTAATCCTTCTTCTACACCAGTTATCCCTTCGCTCCCGCACGAGTCTTCTCGTGTGGTTTGTTTCAATATCACGCGAAAGGATTCGCGCGATAGCCTGGGCATGGATTAATCCAACTATTTCCCTGAAAAACATGATCATGCCAAAAAAAATACCAATTGAACCTACCGTTCTCTACCCCATTATTTTCTCTAAAAAAAACTAACACAGCGTTACAAAGCATTTTTAATTTTAAAAAAGGATAAAACACTCCGTTAGGGTGTCATTTAATTTTCTTTTCAGGTATAAAATTCATTCTAAAGGCAAATTTGTTTTTAAAAATGGGGCTAACGCAGTGTTAGTTACTCAGCAAAATTTTAAAAGGGACTATAACAGACTGTTATACGCTCTTTAAAATTTTTGTGAGGCCTATAACGCTCCGTTTTATGCATTTTAAATT
>NZ_CEXQWX010000234.1:0-7102 GCF_982718395.1 Carboxylicivirga sp. | reverse complement strand
CTGGATAATCATTATAACGTAAAGCTATGCCTTCTAGTATGTGCCAGATTGCCTGTGCTTCAAGATAAATGCCTTGTTGTCTGATATCCAGTGAAGTATCGAGTTCAAAAATACCGTATGCTTTTGTTCGGTCACTCTGACCTGCGTACCACATTAGCTGACACAATTCCTCGCTACTTAATCCGTTAGGCATTGGAATTATGTGTGCCGGTTGATCACTCTGCTTAACAACGGTCATATCCACACTCAGAAGATCGGCATCTCGGATAAATGGTTCAACAGATTGGTGCCCATATTGGCGAATTTGACCGAGTCTGTATATCTCATTTGTGCAGGTCTTTACCTTATTTTCCTGACTTTCACTGTAAAGATACTTTTGTGTACCTATTAAGGATAAGTCATAGGGTGCTGTTTGAGGTCCATTGCAAAGGTGTCCGAGGAAGCTCGATGAGGAGTAATCCTGATTAGATATCAACCAATCAATTTTAGCATCAAGAACCGATAGATTGTATTTTGGCACTTGACTTTGAATGGCTTTAGCCATTGGAATTGTATAATCCTGACTACCACCAATGACTATAGGGATGATGTTGAGATCAATTAGTTTACCCACGATTTCTTCAAGGGCCATATAACGATCATCGATGGTATTACCTCTAAGATTACCTAAATCAATAATATTAATTGGTTTTGAGAGCTTCCTTAATCCCATTAAGAAATTCCTGACCATATCAGGGGCTTCATCACATCCTTTATGAATTGAATTTCTGGAGTCAGGAACACCAATTAATGCAACATTATAAATTTCCCAATCAATACTTGATAAGCTTTGAAAACCGGATATTTGAGCGTATAAGCGTTCATTGTTATCACCTTCAAAGGCATTGGTAACTTTTTGTTTGGTTTCGTCAAAGTAATGTATCCAGTCTTCTGTCACAGTTTAGGTTATTTGGTCTTTTTCGGGCTTGCTTTCTTTTTAGTTGTTACTTTCTTAGTCGTAGTCTTTTTACTCGTTGTTTTTTTAGCTGCAGTTTTAGCACCCTTTTTTGTTGATGTTTTAGTATCAGCTTCAATCAGAGCTTTGCACTCTTCCAAAGATAATTCTTCTGCCTTTTTATCCTTAGGAATTTTGTAATTCTTTTTTTGATATTTAATGAATGGTCCCCATCGACCATTTAAGATTTGTAGTTCAGGTTCCTCATCAAATAACTTAATGATTTTCTTTAAGTCATCTTCCCGCTTGGTTTTGATTCGTTCGATAGCGGTTTCCAAATCTATTTCGAAAGGATCGTCAACACCTTTCTTTAAAGAAACAAATTTGCTATCATGGCGAATATATGGACCAAATCGACCTATGCCGATGACTACTACTTTATTCTCAAATTCACCCAAAGTACGCGGAAGTTTAAACAAGTCAAGTGCTTCTTCCAATGTGATTGTTTCCAGGTGCTGTCCTTTTCTCAAGGAAGCAAAGCGTGGTTTTTCTGCATCTTCCTCATCAGACGAAACTCCAATTTGTGCTAGTGGTCCAAAGCGACCGATGCGAACTGATACCTGCTGTCCTGAGGTCGGGTCTACACCCAATATTCTTTCTCCTGTGCTCTTTTCTGATTGTTCAAGCGTTTCTTCTACCTTAACGTGGAAAGGCTTATAAAAATCGTCAATGGATTTATTCCATTCAATTTTTCCTAATGCTACGTCGTCAAACTCTTTTTCTACATGTGCGGTAAAATCAAAAGACACAATATTCTCGAAGTATTTAACAAGGAAGTCATTCACTACCATGCCAATATCAGTAGGGAAGAGCTTACTACGTTCTGCTCCGGTAATTTCTGACTTTTCACTTTCAACCAGCTGTTTGCCTTTTTTGAGTAACAGATGCTGATAAAGTCTTTCAGTTCCATCACGATCTTCCTTTTCTACATAACCGCGGTTTTGAATGGTTGAGATGGTTGGCGCATAGGTTGATGGTCGGCCAATTCCTAATTCTTCTAGTTTGCGCACAAGACTTGCTTCGGTATATCTGGCAGGTTTCTGACTCCAACGCTGTCTTGCTTCTACATTAAGCATTTCCAGTTCATCACCTTTACTTATCGGTGGTAATAGTACATCCTGACTGTCATCATTTTCATTTTCCGAATCGGTTGACTCAATATATACTTTAAGAAAACCATCGAACTTGATTACTTCGCCGGTTGCCTGAAATTTTTCAGAAGCAGTGCCAGCATTAATATTGATAATCGTCTTCTCTAATTGGGCATCACTCATCTGCGAGGCAATGGTGCGCTTCCAAATTAATTCGTACAGGCGTTTTTCTTGTGCAGAACCAGAAACAGTTTCCTTATCAAGGTACGTTGGACGGATAGCTTCGTGAGCCTCTTGTGCACCCTTTGCCTTGGTTTTATATTTTCTGATTTTAACATATTCAGCACCCATCTTTTCAGTTATCTGTGCTGAGGCCATGTTAAGTGCCAAATCAGATAAGTTTACAGAGTCGGTACGCATGTACGTAATCTTACCTGCTTCGTAAAGCTTTTGAGCAATTGACATGGTTTGCGAAACAGAATATCCTAACTTTCGGGATGCTTCCTGTTGTAGGGTGGAGGTCGTAAAAGGTGCAGCCGGTGTTTTTTTCATCGGCTTTTTCTCAATTTCAGAAACTAAAAATTGGGCATCTCCACATTTCTCTACAAATGATTTAGTTTCTTCAAGCGTATCGAAACGTTTGTTTAATTCCGCCTTTAATTCTTTTACTTTCCCCTTGTCATCTTTTACTTCAAATAATGCAGTAACTCTATATGATGAAGTTGGTTTAAAAGCAAATACTTCGCGTTCGCGATCAACTATTAAACGAACGGCAACAGATTGCACGCGACCTGCCGACAATGAGGGTTTTACCTTCCTCCAAAGAACAGGCGATAGTTCAAAACCAACTAATCGATCCAGCACCCTGCGAGCTTGTTGTGCATTTACCAGATTTACATCAATTTTCCTTGGGTTTTCAACGGCTTTTTGAATGGCGTCCTTAGTGATTTCGTGAAACACAATACGGCGGGTATTCTCTTCTTTTAATCCAAGCGTCTCAAACAGGTGCCATGCTATAGCTTCTCCTTCGCGGTCTTCATCGGAAGCGAGCCACACCATTTTTGCGTTTTTAGCTAATTGTTTTAATTCTTTGACAACATCTTTTTTGTCGGAAGAAACGATATAATCGGGTTGGTAGTTATTGTTGATGTCAACTCCAAAATCGCTTTTAGATAAATCGCGAATATGTCCGTAACTTGATTTAACCAGGAAATCTTTTCCTAAGAATTTCTCTATGGTTTTTGCTTTCGCAGGTGACTCGACGATCACCAGGTTCTCTTCGTTAACAGTTGTTTTTTTACCCATCTCTCAAATGTCTTACAAACACCACTTATTAATAAAGCACGCAAATTTATATTAAAATTGCCACAATGTTAAAAAATGAAAATGCTTTACGCAAACGTTAGCCCGTAGTGATCTGTCAAATTTTACTATTTTTACACCAAAATATCAATAATTGATATGAAACAGATGTGGGCATAGATAGACACTATCAGTGACAATGATACTTTATAGTAAGTATTGCCACATTCTTCAAAAATATGCGAATGGAACAATCAAAAACAAAATTTCGAAAGTTGGTTAGAATCTTTTGGGTACTTGTCATAGGTGGAATTTTATCAGTATTTACACTTTTCACAATGATATCATACGGATGGTTAGGATTTATGCCAACGTTTGAAGAACTTGAAAATCCTAAGAGTAACCTGGCAACAGATATCATATCCAGTGATCAGCAATTATTGGGTACTTTCTTTAGAGAAAACAGAAGTTATAGCTTATATGAAGAACTTTCGCCTAATATTGTTAATGCCCTAATTGCAACTGAAGATGTGCGCTTTCAAGATCATTCCGGGATTGATGCCCGTGGATTGGCAAGGGTATTTTTATTCACTATAATATTACAGGATCAAAGTTCCGGAGGAGGAAGTACGATTACCCAGCAGTTGGCCAAACTATTGTTTCATGGTAGGGCTTCAAGTACATTGGAGCGGGCTTTTCAAAAGTTAAAGGAATGGGTAATCGCTGGTAAGTTAGAAAGAAGCTACACCAAAGAAGAGATTTTAACCATGTATCTAAATAAAGCTGAATTTATTTATGATGCTTATGGTATTAAAAGTGCTGCTCATACCTTTTTCAATACGACAACAGATTCGATAAAAGTTGAAGAAGCTGCGGTTATCATTGGAATGTTAAAGAACCCGGCACTATATAATCCAGTGCGTCGACCTGAATTAACACAGGATCGTCGTAATACGGTACTGGATCAGATGCGTAAGGCTCAGTTCTTGAGTCAGGAAGAATATGATTCGCTATCGGTGTTGCCATTGGAGCTACAATTTAACCGGGCAGATCACAAAGAAGGACCTGCACCTTATTTTAGAGAATACCTGCGCTTAACATTAACGGCTTCAGAGCCACTTAGAGAAAAGTATCCATCATGGATGGAAGCTAAGTTTCTGGAAGATAGTTTACGCTGGATTGAAGATCCACTTTATGGCTGGATTAATAAAAATTACAGACCCGATGGAACAAAATACGACGTCTACAAAGATGGATTGAAGATTTACACAACATTGGATTCACGTTTGCAGGAATATGCAGAAAATGCGGTTAAAAAGCATTTGAGTGAGGATATTCAGCCAAAGTTTTTTGCTGAGAAAAGAAAACAGCCGGGAGCACCTTACACGCAGGATCTTTCCAAAGAAGATTATGAAAAAATAATTGAAAGAGCCATAAAGAACACAGATCGGTATAGAGGACTTAAACGCAGTGGCGCTGATATGGATAGTGTTATGCGTGTATTTAATACACCATATGACATGAAAGTATTTACATGGGCCGGTGAACGAGATACTGTAATGACGCCATTGGATTCAATTCACCATTATAAGTTCTATTTACGAGCCGGAATGATCTCGATGGATCCATTATCAGGTCATATAAAGGCATATGTTGGAGGTCCGAATTTTAAGCATTTTATGTACGATATGGCTGGTAAAGGTAAGCGCCAGGTTGGTTCTACTATAAAACCATTTGTTTACACGTTAGCCATGCAGGAAGGGTTTACACCGTGTGATTTGGTACCTAATATTGCTCAAACTTTTTATTTAGGTAGCGGTAAAACATGGACTCCAAGAAATAGCGGAAGTGCAAGAGCTGGTGAAATGGTGACCTTAAAATGGGGATTGGCTAATTCAAACAATAATATTACAGCTTGGGTGATGAAACAATTTAATCCACAAGCGGTGGCTAATACCATTAATGAGTTAGGAATAAAAAGTCATATGGATGCAGTTCCTGCTTTATGTCTGGGAACACCAGATTTTGGATTGATGGAGATGACAAGCTCGTATTGTACATTTGCCAATAAGGGAGTGCATATTGAACCAATGATTGTGACACGCATTGAGGATCGTTTTGGAAATGTGATAAGTGATTTTCATCCACAAAAACGAGAAGCTATCAGCGAACCAACAGCTTATTTAATGCTTAACCTGTTGCAGGGCGTTGTTGATCAAGGAACCGGACGAAGATTGAGATATACATATGACCTGCATGGGCAGATTGGAGGAAAAACCGGAACGACTCAAAATCATTCTGATGGATGGTTCATGGGCGTAACGCCGCAGTTGGTGACTGGCGTTTGGGTAGGCGGTGAAGATCGTGATATCCATTTCGATGGCATCCGGTTGGGACAGGGAGCTAATATGGCTTTACCAATATTTGCACTATACATGAAGGATGTATATGCGAATGAGGACTTAGAAATTAGTGAAGAGGATGTGTTTGAAGAACCACTTAACTTTCATGTAAATCTTGATTGCGGACAAGAAGTAGTTAGACCGGAAAGTGAAGAGGGTGAATTTGTGGAAGAAGAAATGGGTTCTGGAGAAGAATTTTTCTAAGAATAATCTAAAGAACTAAAAAAAGAGCAGCTTGATTTCAGACTGCTCTTTCTTTTTACATTTATCGTTAGTGCTTTACGGTATTTTATACATAAAAGCGTTGATATTCATACCTGCTCCAACAGATGTCATCATCACGTTGTCTCCACTTTCTAAAGAATGACCATTTAATTGTCCTTTACAAATTAAATCAAAGAGGGTAGGAACTGTTGCAACGCTGCTGTTACCCAATTCGCGAATGGTCATTGGCATAACTGATAAATCAACGTTTCGCTCTCCATATAAACGAAATAGTCGCTTAAGAATCGCTTCATCCATTTTGGCATTTGCCTGATGTATTAAGACCTTCTTAACGTCCTTTAATTCCATCCCGTTTTTATCCAGACACTCTTTAGCTAACTGCGGAACATTTGTTAAAGCATAGTTATATAGTCGACGTCCATACATCTTCAGGAACAGGTTTTCGCCCTTTAATTCTTCGTTGTATGGATCATCCATTCGAAGCAAATCAATGTGCTCTTCGGTATCTGTTTGAACAGCATGTTTTAGAATGCCAACAGGTGTTTCGCTCTCTCTGGCTTCCAATAAAACAGCACCTGCTCCATCAGCAAAGATCATAGAATCACGATCGTGAGGTTCCATGGCACGGCTGAGCGTGTCAGCACCAATTACCAAGGCACTCTTTGCATCACCCGATTTGATGTAATAATTAGCCTGAATCATGGCTTGTGTCCAACCCGGGCATCCAAAAGTGATGTCGTATGCAATTGTTTTAGGATTTTTAATACCTAATTTATGTTTCACCCGGGATGCAAGTGTAGGCAGAATATCAGGGTAGATCGTGCCATGACGCATATCTCCCAGATTGTGTGCTATAATAATATAGTCTAGTTTTTCGGCGTCGAAACCAGCATCATCAAGAGCCGCCTTACCTGCAAACATTGCAAGGTCAGAGGTCACATGATTCTTTTCAGCACATCGCCTTTCAGCAATATCAGTGATTTGTTCAAATTTTTCAACGATTTCCTTCCCTTCCGTCTCAATCACACTACCATCTTCGTTGTAAAAGGTATTGTTGATAAAATCGGCATTGGCTTTAACCATAGGAG
>NZ_CEXQWX010000233.1:0-7151 GCF_982718395.1 Carboxylicivirga sp. | reverse complement strand
ATCCTACTTCGCTCCTATGAAATTTACGGAGCTGTTATTGAAGACATCAGTTTCAGAAGCAAACAATATTTTTATCGCGATCTGCTTGGTGCTTCAGCCAGCTATCGGCATAAAAAGTTTCGTATAAAAGCCACATACGGATGGGCGCTTAATAATGTAATCAATCCTACCGAAAGCCTTAATACAAGGCGTGATGACCAGGTCGCTGCCTTATCTGGTGAATACAAAGTGCTGAAACAAACCATTGGTGCCACATTCATGCATCATGAAAACAGTGCCGGAAGTACTGATTATGCGATGGGAACACTGAGCGGACGGCTACTGCCCTATTTAAACTATTATACAGCCTATGCCAGTACTGTTAATACAGTTGACGAAGGTCATGCAATATATGCCGCATTAAATTTTGCCAAAGGCTCGTTCGGAGTTAGCGCCGAATGGAAAGACTATGACAACTTTGTAATTGGTACAGGTATTAATGAGCCTCCGGCACTGGTAAAAGAACATTCATACCGTGTGTTAAACCGTAGTACACATGTATTACAACCGGTAAATGAAAGCGGTTTTCAGATTGAAGCCTTTTACAACGCCTCTGAAAACACATTAATCACTTTGAATCATACCATTGCTAATAATGATTTTGGTAAGACGTTAAAGTATAGAGAATGGTTTGCCGAACTATCCACTACAGTAAAAAATACTGATCTGAAATTCTTTGCTGATTATGCCAACGATCCTTTAAAAGGTGAGTCAGATCGAATTTCAACGGGTCTTAATCTCGAACAAAAGGTAAAAACAGATCATGGATTTTTGCTGGAGTTGGAATATCAAACCTTTAAACGACAGAACGATTCAAATCAAAATGTGGTCAGTGGTCTCACCTACCATTTCAAATCAAAGTTTTACTGGGGAATACTCAACGAATGGAGCAACGATGATTTTATCACAGAAACTGATAAATTCTGGTTAAGCTCGACGGTTCGATATAAAGTAAATCCTAAACACACCTTACAATTGTTTGCAGGAGAAAGACGCGGTGGCCCGGCATGTAGCGCAGGTGTTTGCTACGAAGTGTTAGATTTTAAAGGACTTGAACTAAGGTGGTTTGCAAGATTCTGATAAGAAGATGTCCAAAAGTATTTAGTATACAGCTCACCAAATAGAGTTGAAATGATTAAACAATGGGTAACCTGCCTTAACAGATCATTCAGTTCAACTCTAACCGATGAGTAAATTAAGGTTTGGACATCTTCTTTACTACTTATTTCTTAGGATACTTCCGCATGATTGATCGAACCACATAAGGGATACTCTTTTTTCTTAATTGTGGATTCTCATCTATAGTTTTTGATGCAGCACTCTCCCACACTAACTGTTCTTTACCGGCATCGAAAACAGAACAGATCAATGTCCCAACATTATAGTCAATTTCATTAATGTGAGTCGTACTAAAACCACCCCAACCCGGTCCGTAGCCCCAGCCAGGTCCATAGCCATAGTACCCTCCAAATCCAACGTATAAATGAACGTTCGGACTATGAGTAGTAGTTGCTGTCTTCTGTGTTTTCTTCTCATTCACCAGGTACAAGCTTACAATCAAGTCACCACCGCTTCCTTTTTCAACCTGCTCCATTCCGCGCTTTTTAAACTCTTCGGTAAAGGCTGTTTCAATCCGCCTGCGGTCAAAATCATTTAAATCTTCTGTTGTGTTCTTATCCCAGCCATAAAACTCATAGGTTTTATATTGACTGAAATCTACCGATGTATCATAATCAGATGTGGTTTTAATACCTGAACAAGAGGCTAAAACCAGTATACTTAATGTTAAGGCTAATAATTGTTTCATGGTTTTCAGTTTATTAGTAAGTATTGATTCTTGTAAAAATAATTCATTATGGCCCATAATGTCACAATCCTTTAATTGTTTTTATCCCATTCATCAACATGAATTTCATCATCAGATATGCTAAGTAAAAACGGTTTAACTATTTTAGATGTTTTAAAAGCACTACAAAATGATAAAAAATACACTAGTCCTGCTCCTGCTTACCTTAATGGTTGGGTGTAATATTTACAATAAACCAGTACCAGAGCCGGGAGTGAGTAAAAGACTCGCCAAACAACGTGCCAAAATTATTCAGAACCTCAACTATCACCTGTCTATCGTCGTTCCTGATGATGAAGATGAACCAATTGATGGCCTTTCAACCATAAAGTTTGATCTTAAATCAAAAGAAACCGTTTACCTTGATTTTAAAGCGGACAATGAACAGCTTTATACACTTAGCATTAATGATGTAGCGGTACCTGAACCAATCATTGAAAATGAACACATAAAACTGGATAAATCCTATCTGAAAAAAGGCACTAACACAATAAAAGTGGAATACCGACTAGGTGATGCGGCCCTCAACCGCAATACTGATTATTTCTATGCTCTTTTTGTACCTGACAGGGCTCGTACCGCTATTCCTTGTTTCGATCAACCAGACATAAAAGGTGAATTTGCTGTTAAGATGGAATTACCTGAAAGCTGGACTGGTGTTGCCAATGGTCAGCAAACCATTAAACAAGCCAAGGAGAATAGAATTATTCTGGAGTTTGCACCATCGCAAGCAATCAGCACTTACCTTTGGGCATTTACAGCAGGTAAGTACCAATACGACTCGGTTAATTGGCAGGACAAAACCATTGGACTATACCATATGGTTGATGACAGTGCAAAGTACAATAGAAACATCGATGAAATATTCCGCCAAACGCTTGCTTCACTCGATTGGCTTGAAGATTTTACGGATTATGACTATCCTTTCGATACCTATAATCTTGTTGCCATCCCTTCCTTCCAGTTTGGAGGCATGGAACATCCGGGTGCCACGTATTACCGTTCTGAAAAGATTTTTTTAGATGAGAATCCTACCCGTAACGAAGAACTGGGACGCGCCAACCTGATTGCTCACGAAACTGCGCATATGTGGTTTGGTGACTTAGTAACAATGCCCTGGTTCGACGAAGTATGGCTCAAAGAAGTATTTGCCAATTTTATGGCTGATAAAATTACACAGCCCTGGTTCTCAGAAATGAATCACCAATTGCGCTTTCTGATGGCACATTTCCCGCCGGCCTATTCAGTTGATCGTACTTATGGAGCCAATCCTGTTGGACAAAAACTCAAAAACCTGCAAAATGCCGGAACGCTTTATGGTGGCATTATTTACCATAAATCGCCTATCGTCATGAAACAGCTCGAAAGTATAGCGGGAGAAGAAAACCTAAAACTGGGAATTCGCGAGTATATCTCAAAAAATGCCTTTGGTAATGCATCGTGGAATGATCTGATCAGTTATATTGACAAATACACCGAAACTGACCTGAAAGTTTGGAGTCATGCCTGGGTATTTGAACCTGGCCGACCGGTGATTTATTTCGAGCCATCACAACACGATAAAAGCCGGTGGAAACTGCGCCAACAAGCCGAATACAACAATTTATCGTCGGAAGGAAACTACTGGCCTCAGGAAATAAACATTATTCAAAATGGTGACAGCCAGCTTCAGTATCAAATGTTTGATGCAAGTATAAATGTTACAGATAATATTGATTCACCCAACACCTTGTTTTTGGCCGAAGATAAAGGATATGGATTGGTGCGCCTCACAGAGCCCCAGATTAATTACTGGTTGGAGAACACCCATTCTTTAGATGATGAATTGCTCCGTGGCCGCATGGTGATCAATCTATATGAGAATTTTCTGGATGGCAGCATTCATCCAGATAATTTCATGAAATATTTATCAGATGGTTTATCAAGAGAAAGTAATCCTCTGATTTTAAATCAACTTTCAAGCCAGCTAAGACAATGTTACTGGAAATTTTTACCGGATACGCAACGAAATCATTGGACTCCAAAGTTGGAAGAAACACTTTGGCTGAGCATGGAAAAACAAAACAGTATTGCGAATAAAAAAACCTTGTTCAGACTGTGGAGTAACATTAATATGAGCAGTGATGCAAATAGCCTTTTAGCAGATATATTAGTTGATGTTAAGTCTATCGAAGGTATTCAGCTAAGTGACAATGATCAAATCAGCTTACTAACTCAACTTTGCATCAAAGAACATCCCCGGGCTAAAGAACTGCAAATCTATGTTATTGATAAGCTGAAGAGCAAGCATAATAAAGAGAAACTTGAGTTTTTATTACCGTCTTTATCAACCAATGCTGCTGACCGGGATGCTTTTTTCCTTTCCCTGGCTAAGTTGGAAAATCGCAGCAAAGAAGGTTGGGTTCGAAGCGCGTTGGCCAACCTGCATCACCCGCTTAGAACTGTGCATTCGGTGCATTACCTTCCTAATACCCTCGAGCTACTGGAAGAAATACAACTGACTGGTGATATCTTTTTCCCGATTGGTTGGTTGGGTAATAGTTTTAGTGGACATGGATCGAAAGAGGCTTATCAAATTGCAGAGAACTTTTTGAAAAACAACCCTGAATATCCTGAACACTTAAAATTGAAAATATTGCAGAATATTGATATGACACAAAGGGCTTATACAATAGTGGAAAAATTTTATTAATAGCGTTATCTCAGCTATTCTGTCACGATATTTAAACAGGAGGTAAAGCACTTTTATTACTTTACCTCCTGTTTTTTTGATAACCAATCGCAATAACAGGTATTAACATCAAGCACTACTTCAGGATATTATTTCCTCACGTGGAATTTTACAGCCCGCAGATTACGGTGATTCCCGCAGATTTTTATTCCCTTAATTGAGAGAAACTTATTTCAGCGAAAATCCGCGCAATCTGCGGGAAAAGGAAAAGAAACAACTTCCGGATTTCACACTATAATAGACCATCTTTGGGCTTATTTGCTTTATTATTGATCTTTAAAAAGGTTGAAGCAGACCTTTTATTACTAAGTAATTGACCTTCCTGAAGATCGTTTATGGATCAAGCTACCAATGTTTTGATCTTCCTAAAGCCCGTTTTATATCTTAGTGAAGTTCATTAATAACCTTACCTTTCTTCGAATTACATGCAAAACCTGACAAGCTTCTGCCAAATTGGGTGAACATTTAACTTGATAAAGATGAAATTTTGACACTTCATAGGCTTGTGATCGACCCTTTTAACATCAATAGCCAGCTTTATCAAGGTCATAATTGACCTTTAAAAACATAAAAAGAGGCTTTCAACCAAATAATTTTTAAGGCAATTTGCTTCTCAATCGACCTTATAGGAGTATAAAATCGACCTTCTGCAAGGGCAACTTCAATCTTTATATAGTACAAAGCAGAAGCAAAACCTGACAAGCTCCTGCCAAAACAGACAGAGATTGTTGTTTGGACAGATAATCCCTAAGTCTTTCGTTCTAATCTTTTACAGATGGAAAGCAAAAAGAGGCTGTTCTAGATAGAACAACCTCTCTTCTATATCATCTCATTAATCAATTATCTCGAGTAGTTTGGCGCCTCGCGTGTAATGGTCACATCGTGTGGGTGACTCTCATTCATACCGGCATTTGAAATTTTGGTGAATTGTGCCTGATGCAACTCATCTATATTAGCAGCACCACAATACCCCATACCCGCTCTTAATCCACCAATTAATTGGTAAATCACTTCATACAAGGTTCCTTTGTATGGTACGCGAGCAGAAATTCCTTCCGGCACCAATTTCTTAATATCATCTTCCACATCCTGGAAATAGCGATCTTTCGATCCTTTCTGCATGGCTTCAACCGATCCCATACCACGATATGATTTAAACTTACGACCATTGTAAATGATTGTATCACCAGGTGACTCATCCACACCGGCAAATAATCCACCTAACATCACAGCATCTCCACCAGCTGCCAAAGCTTTAACAATATCGCCCGAATAACGGATTCCACCATCAGCGATTACTGGTACACCTGTGCCTTCCAGTGCTTTTGACACATCATAAATAGCAGATAACTGAGGAACACCAACACCAGCAATAACACGCGTTGTACATATAGAACCCGGACCAATTCCAACTTTAACACCGTCAGCACCAGCTTTTACCAAATCAAGAGCCGCTTTGGCAGTTGCAATGTTTCCGACAACAATTTCAAGGTTCGGATATTTTTCTTTTGCCTTTTTCAAAGTTTCCAATACACCAACACTATGACCATGAGCTGTATCAATCACAATGGCATCAACATTAGCTTCTACCAAAGCATCAATACGATCAAAAGTATCAGCGGTGATACCTACACCAGCAGCAACACGCAAACGACCTTTTTCATCTTTACAGGCAAACGGCTTATCTTTAGCCTTGGTAATATCTTTATAGGTAACCAAGCCAATCAATTTATTATTAGCATCAACTACCGGTAATTTCTCAATTTTATATTGTTGCAGAATGGCTGCAGCCTTTTCAAGGTCTGTTGTTTGATTGGTTGTAACCAAGTTTTCTGTGGTCATCACCTCATCAATCGAGCGAGCCATATTAGGTTCAAAGCGCAAATCACGATTGGTAACAATCCCTACCAGGTAACCATATTGATCAACTACAGGAATACCACCAATCTTATATTCTTTCATCAGGTCAAGTGCCTGACCAACAGTGCTACCTTTTAAAATTGTCACAGGATCGTAAATCATACCGTTCTCAGCACGCTTAACAGTCTCAACTTGCTTAGCCTGATCATGTATCGACATGTTTTTATGGATAACACCAATACCTCCTTCGCGCGCAATGGCAATGGCCAAACGTGCTTCAGTTACAGTATCCATAGCTGCTGAAACAATTGGTGTATTAACCACAATGTTTTTAGAAAAACGGCCATTTAACTTTACGTCACGTGGCAATACCTGCGAATATGCAGGAATAAGCAAAACATCGTCAAATGTTAAACCCTCTGATACGATTTTATCCTCAAGAAATGACATGGAACCTTTTTTTTGGATTTTAAAAATTTTGGCAAAAGTAGTAAAAAAAATCACTCGTCAAATTGAATTGTGAAATATTACAAAGTTATTTTTTGATAGTCAAGATTCTAGACCTTATTAACAAGCATTTAGGAAGTGTTGATTTGTCGAATTGACAACCAATTTAACTGAGAAACTGTTTAAGTTTTATCCTTTGGTTTATTTTGGCGACTTAAGCCCTCATAC
>NZ_CEXQWX010000232.1:0-7210 GCF_982718395.1 Carboxylicivirga sp. | reverse complement strand
CATATCGGATTATAACGAGATCAAGTCCGTTTACCTGGTAGTGAGTAGGTTTCCGGTCTGATAATTCATTGAACTTGAGTGTTTTTATCATGACTTTTGGCTTTATACATTAACCATTAAGCATATCGAAATACTATAATCTTCTTCAAGATAGCTCAAAATAAACACATTAGCACTTTTCTTTTTATAGCACACATTGCAAATGTGTACCAGCGAGGGCATACCAGCGGGAACCTAAACTTCAATATTTTGCACGACTGCTATTGAGCAAAATATTGTGCGCTGTATTTCTTAATTTCTCTCTTAACTTTATCAGATTTAGTAGTGTTTAACACATCTTTTAAGAAATCATTTACGGCAATCTTGTCAAGTAGATCATAGTCAACGGAAGACAAAAGCTTTATAAGTTCTGATATCAGGAAATTTTGATGTTTTTCAGTATTATCATTAACTCTTAGTGATTCAATAATCTTAGAAATAATCCTGTTAGCCAATTTGGGTTTCTCATTGATGATTTTAGCTGAATGGCTGATACAATATTTCTTTGTCGATATTTTTTCGTCATTAAGTTGTTTGTAATAATCATCAACTATCAATTCAAAACGATTTTCCTTATCCACAACCACTAAGTTCGCTATCAACTCCATCCCATAATTTCTATGGTAAGAATTATCATAGCTCAATAAAGATGAAAATTGATCCCAATAATGATAAAATAATGAAGGCTCTGCTTTTGTTACCTCATTAAGAATCAAGTAAGAGTGGTAATAAACATTAATCGAATCTATTTCCAGAAGGTGTTTAACCAAAATGTCTCTAAAATCCTCCTGACTTATGGCTATATCAAAATAAGGAGTGATATCAGCGTTGGTCTCTGATACAACTTGTAAGTATTTATTCTCATCTATCATATGAACCTGGTTGTAGAATTAATTTTGGGTTTGGTTGTATCGTTTATATTGTGAGTAATAGACGCACCTCGCTACCATGCGGATTCTAGGGAGGACTCGCGCGGTAGCTTGGGGTAGCTGAGGAACCCACTTCAATATCACTACTTTTTCAATTTGGCAACTTCAATTGGAATGAATTTCGGTAAATAATTTGGTGTACACCCTTTTGCAACTACTTCATCCTTGTAAAGTCCGGTTTCTTCACCAATGGTAATACATCTGGCACGATACTCTTCCTGCCATTTACCTATTTGACCGGCTGTAAAATTCATTGCCCATTGAACTTCGGGCTGTTCACCTGCTATTTTATTCTCTATTGCGGTTAACAGGTATTCTGTATTTGAGTGGTTGGTATTTCCCATCCATCTTAAACGTGCCTGATAATACCAAAAAACTCTTCTTTGTAACACTGAGGAGCTATTCTCCCAAGATTCCATTAAAGCAATTGCTTTCTTGTCCTTCGAAAGCTGGTTAGCCATCAGCCAGTCTATTAATTGATTTCGCTCTTCAAATTTATGACTCTGGATATCCTTATCAAGCTTATCAATAAGTTCTTGTGTCAGGAGTTTTTTGTCCATAATTAGAATTGCTAAATGACGGGGTAACAATTCACCAGTAGACCAAAGTTCCATCGCCAGCTCATGATCTTTTTTGATGTCCTTTGCAATTTTCCGCAAATCTCCCAGTTTAGTGGTTTCCCGGTTGATTTGTGCATATATCCCTTTTGATTTTGAAGAAAGTTCCATGTCAAATAGTTTCTTAATATTTAATTACACAATTAAATGTATCTCAATGGTTCTATTATTATGCACTGTAAACGAAAGCTTATTTTACCTCATAATATATTTCATGTGCCTCCTTAGGATTGGGAATTTCTAATTTCCTTATCAAGTTCTCGATCACATTTTCAGGCACTTTGTGCTTTCGATTATGATTCTGTGATAACAGTTCCTTATACGGAACTTCAATATAGTATATTTTAACACGTGCACCGTAATCTGTAAACAATGAGATCCACTTGCTTCGCATTTCACTTGTAATATTAGTTGCATTGAAAACAAATGAAGTTTTTGACCTCATATATTCCTTTGCTTTTTCTTTACCAAGTTGAAGTACCCACCCATTTTTCTTTTTGTCGGTAGGGTCTATTCTATGTTCTCTTCGAATGTCATCCAAAGACAAAACGGGAAGCTGAAAATGACGATCTATATATGTGTCTTTTCCACTTCCTGGCAAAGCGCACATAACTATTACATCAAATTTTAAATCATCGAATGGCACGTAATCTGGTGAGCTATCAAGCTTATTCAAATACAAGTAACGGCCGTAATTTGATTTAAAATATCGAGGTTTTCTAAAACAGTCATTTTCAACACAAAGCTCATTGAATAACTCAATTTTTAATAGAGTTTCTTCCTGGTCTTTACATATTCGTCCTAATACGTCAGCTTTTGCTAACATAGATAAGTGTTGTGTATTAACAACCTGACTCGCATAAATAACTTCTTTCTTAGGATCGTTTTTTTGAATAGCCCATAAAGGTAAACCATGAAGCCGCACCAGTTTGGTAATCTGTTCTCTCACCAAAAATGGCGTTGGAATATCCGTATATAATATTTTTCGTGCCGTGAACTCTCCTTTTTTAGCATGTCTGGGAGAAACAACTCTCATTCTACCATCAATTTCTTCTTTGATTGTCGTTGACCGTTTTTCGACGTCGTGTAAAATGGCACTGGCAAATAAAATATGTTTGTCTTGTTCATCCAGTACTTTAAATTCTGGTAAGGACAATAATGCCTCAACAACCATTTTTGTATGCGTTAAAACATCACCTTCCGCATGCCATTCTTCATCCTGAGGAACGTCTTTCATGTCCCTCAACCATTGAAAGGAAGATTCTAACGAATCCCAATCAATCGGTTTGTCAATTTCATATATAGGGAATTTCCAATTCATAGTTTTTGTAAAAATTCATAAGCATACCATTTGTACTTATGATAGTCAATAAGTTTTGCTGGTTTCCAGTTTTTTGTCCAATGAACATCTGTTTTCACATGAGAAGCTCTAACCAACTTGAAAAGGTTGTCAAATTCATTGCTTTCTACAGGCAAATCTCCATTATTCGTTGTAAAGCCATCTTTGTTTCTGATGACAAACCCTTCGGAGCATGGTTTACTACTTACAGGATCATACCCACCAAGTAAACCTTCAGTTTCAACACTTTGTTCCCAAGTCATACCCAGGTTGCTTTCAAGCCACTTTTCAAGAATAGTATTTTCGTTTTTATTATCATCCCAAAAATCTTCCAATTTATGGGTGATTTGGATTTCCGGCACAACCGGGAAATCTAACATACTTGCATAGAATTTGACTTCTTCCCAGCTTAACCATCTATCGGCTTCCCTGACAGCAAAAACATAGAAAAATGATTCCAGCTTATTATAAGCAATAGAGTGGATTCCATACATATTCTCTCCAAAAATCTCTAAGTTGTTCAAATCATTTTTGATTAGCTGCCACCTTTCTCTCATAGGTTTATCCCAGGGATGTTCTGATGGTGAAGTATGAGAACGGGCAAAAACACCTCTTTTGCTGAAGCAATTATTCTGCCCATCAAGCTTTTCAGTTAAAACAAGATTGTCTTTTTTAGCGAATGACTCTACATAACCGGCAGGCATAAATCGATCATCAGAGGTTGTTCCTAAACTAATGTGAGCATGTAAGCTTCTGCAATATTTTTTTGATTCGTTCATTTTGTAATTTTCGCTAGCAGCATCTAATGTGATTTTGCATGGGATTATGAGCTTCTAACCTCACAAGTTACCCCCGATTCAGGTGATAATGATAGAAAATATTTAAAGCACTTGTTAATTATACACACATTCACCACCAGTAATTATCTTATCATTCTAAAAAATTCTTATACCATTCCCAGAATATTGATAATCTAAATCGTATACTTTGCAAATCACATCTATTACTTCATCAATATCACTCTCTTTAAATGACGCTGTTAATTTTTCATTTTTCATCTGCCTGTTTTCAAGATGGATTGAAACATTGAATTTTCTTTCGATAGTTGTAAGAACATCAATTAACCTGGTATTCCTGAATTCAAATGATTTTAATAAAATGTTATTATCAAAACAACATGGAAACACTACAGACCTAATCCTGTCTATAAATTCTCGTTCTTCGTTTTCCCTTTCCTTTCGCAGTTTTTCCTTATAGAAGAAAGATTGGTATTCCAGATCTATTAGAATTTTATTCTCACGTTTATATCCACTTGAAAACTCTCGGATGTCATTTCTAAAAGTTTTATAATCATTATTTTCTAAGGCTAAATCTACATTAACGACAGGCATTTGCTTACACTCTTTTATTTTATATCCAATTTTATCCGCTTGATAACCAACACTAATCACATTGAACAATTGATTTTTCCAAAGTAGTAGATTAGGATCCTCAGAAAATACAATATCAAATGTCCTTTTATCATCTGACAAATAGGAAAAGATACTTTTTATTCCGGGATTTACTACATAGGAATATACTCTATCGTACTGATCTCCATTTTCTACAGTGATATTTAAAGAGAACTTCTCAACTTCACTTAACTTTATTTCACGAGCAGCATTATACCATCCAAAATTGGTTATTTCGAAACCAAATTTCTTCATCCGATATTTTTGTCTGGCTTCTAAAAGTTCCCTGTACTCATCTCTTTTCTCTTGAGCAACCTGTTCAATATTTCGCCTTTCTTTGATATACTCATTTTTATACCTAAATAAATCTTTCTCAATTTTTTCCTTGCTTTTTTTATAGTACTTAGCTAACATTTCGGCTTTCTTGTCCGATAGTTTTACCGTTGTCTGCTTATATGAAGCAAATTCAATGAATTTTTGATACGCACTATTCGAACTGCCTAATTGTTTAGCAGCCATCTCATCAATTTCCCATAAGTTTTTATCTAAATTATTCACATATAACTCTAAGATACTATTGTCGCAGGTGGCAAAGATGGTTCTAAGTCTATATTCAAACTCTCTTGTTGAAATAAGCGTATTTTGAAACTTTCTACTGCGAATTGCTTTAATTGATGCTGGATTAATTCCGCAAAACGATTGTTCTGAAGTAGTTACAGCATCACTTGCTACCTCATATGCTAAATTATCTTCCTGAGCCAGAAGATTAAGGGTTGGGGCAAATAAATTAATCATCAAGTATCGGCTATTCCAATTATAATACCCCAATTCATCTAATTCTGTTGCATAACTATAATATAAGCTATCCAAAAACTCATCGGTTACGATCTTATGGTTTCTGAAAGGTAAACCCTTCTCAACTTCACGTTGAAATCCTTCAGGATAGAAATCAAGCACATCCAGTGAAACAGGAATTAAGTAATCTACCGGTTTCTTATCCTCTTTCCATTTGACGCTCCCCAAGTGATCACGAGTTCCTTTATACAAACTAACTTGTTTGTCTGCGGTTACCTCAAAGTATATTGGATTATCTGGATTAATTTGTAATTGTTCGCCATTTCGGGTCGCATTTATAAAAAACGACAGGTAAGATTCATAAATCTTGGCAGAATCCTGAATCATTAAGTTTGATAGAATTATTTCATCAATTTCATTGCCTTCTGCAAACTCAATCTGAATCGAATCTTCGATAGTTTTTCCATTTTTACTCAGCAACGATCCTGATGGAATAATCATCATGTTACCTTTCTTTGTCTCTATGACATTGTCCTCCCCAGCGTTTAACTTATAGAAGTGGCTCCCAATCATCGTTTCTGCAAACCTATCCGAATCTTTTAGTTTAGTTATCGATCTGGTATTATACTCTTGTTCAGATTTACAACCAAGAGATAAAATGAAAATGAAAATTAATATGTGTTTAGTTTGTTTCATGCTTTGCCATTTTATTAGCAGTAACGCTATTGTAAATATGTTTCTATTATAATACCCCCAAAGATGTACTTCCCACACCAATATGAAGGAAAATACACCTCTTATTATCCTTGACTGCATTGCTCCTATTCTCACCTGACAGGGCAACATATCCGATTAGTGCATGCTAATTTAATATTTTTCACTAAACAATAGGTAGCTCAAACTAAAAGCCATTGTACAACGGAACGATTGGTAAATCGTTTGAAATCTCCAAGTACTTCCAAAAATAAACACCTTCAGGATTACGGAACTTGTAATTCGCCTTGTTACTCTGATTTAATCAAATAACTATCAATACTAAATTGGTCCCGTAAGAAGACTCTTGCGTAACAGTGAAGATCTTGTCAAAAACGAAGAATCCCATAATTAGTTTTTATGCAGTATAGTTCCTTTAATTTGGCGTCCCAGACAATCAACAAACTCTCAAAGTTGCCGACTCCGCGCAAAGTATAGCTTTTGTTGGCAAGTCGTTGTCCCTTTAGCTTATTCCCTACAAAATATTTCAGCTCCACCAGAACCAAATATTCCAAAGTATTTTTCGTCATTTGAAAACCCATATTTCAAGGTATCATATTCCAACCGTTCTAGTTTTAAAAGAGTATAATTCCTCCAATATTTTATGTCCTTATTCCTTTCTTTCAGATTTCGGATACCTATAATTTGATTTTCAAGTCCAGGGTGAAATGAATCGAGACTCCAAAAATCAGAGGTCACATGATTTCCGTTACCTCCTCTCAGTCCAAATACTTTAATTGTTTGGTTTATTTCATCTATTCTGAACTCTAAATTATCACTAGATAATTTGTCCATCGCAGTATTATCTTCGTCATAATTTCTTATCTCTATTTCTCCAGTCAATTGGTCTGAAACCGAATATCCATCAGAGGAAAGAAGAAATATTTTGCTGTTACTGGTCCAGCCACTCGCAATTATTCCTGCAGCAGAGATTACAACGGACTTTCTCCAAGGATGTGGAGCAAGGTCCAAATTGTCAAACAAACTCTCAGATTTTATTTTTAATTTATTCCTATTGAATATCATTCTCTTTCATTTAGTAATCAATACTTGCCAACAGTTCGGCCATATGAAGTGACCCAGGGTGCGTGCGTTATATTCGCTTTCTTGTTTGTGCCCCAGTTGGCGCGGGAGCTGAACTCCCAAAACCCGCCAAAGCTAAGGCTAATTTATGATGGCTTATTAGCAAACGTTATTATAATCCTATTCTTTTATAAATTTAATTGTATTCCCATTTTTAAATTTTATGAAATATAATCCATTTGCAAAATTGCTAATATCAACTTT
>NZ_CEXQWX010000231.1:0-7227 GCF_982718395.1 Carboxylicivirga sp. | reverse complement strand
TACATTTCATAATTAATTAAAGCTATTTGAAATCAGTCAGGAAAATTACGAAGTAGCTTAACCAGTTAAGGTGATTCTTTTGCTAAGTATGCAGTTATTTGTATATAAATGATTAATCTCCTAAATTAAGCTCCAAATGTAGCTAGGATATCTTTCATTAATTAATAGTGCAAATTAATTGGTTTAATATTCAATGATTTAGCCAAAAACTGTATTTTCAGATGCACTTCTGCAAGATATTTGTAATGCTGTCACGTTTAAATCTTTAGAAATAGCATTTGTTATATGATGTATTCATCAACCTCTTTTATACAAACCTTCCAGAAAGTCATTATTCCTATACTGTTATTGGTTTATATGACGAATGTTAAAGCTGGCAGAATCAATGTTGTTTCCTTCTCAAAGTACGAGTACAATGCATTTAATAAAAACTGGTCGGTAGATTTTGACAGGAATGGAAATGCCTATTTTGCCAATGACGAAGGACTTCTGACATTTGATGGAGCCAACTGGAAATTATATAAATTACCGAATTATGGCATTGTGCGTTCGGTGTATGTTTCAGATAATGATCTTATTTATGTTGGTTCCTATGAAGAATTCGGGTACTTCGAAAAAGATAACTATGGACAACTTCATTACTACTCATTAAAAGATAAGGTTACAGATTTTACCTTTCATAACAATGAAATCTGGCAGATATATGAAAACGAACAAAGTGAGATTATTTTCCAATCTTTCGATGCCATTTTTATATATGGTAAGAATGGTATCAGGATTGTCCCAACAGATGATCCAATTCTATTTTTACTTGAAGCAAGAGGAAGATACTTTGCAAAAACTTTTTATACAGATTTTCTCGAATTTAAAAATGATTCTTTTACCACCATACCACAGAATATCCTAAAAGACAATGTTCCTTTAAGAACAGTGTTGCCTTTCAAGAAAGATGAATTCCTGTTAGGTTCAAGAAATGGATTAATCATATGGGATAATCATTCGTTTAAGAATTGGGATTCACCTATCCAGCAGGAGATATACAACAAGGATATCAATGTTGGTCTAGTGCATGGGGAGAATTACATAATTGGTACGCTTAAGGGCGGTATTTATATATTTGATGAACAAGGTAATGTTATTCATCACCTCAATACAGATAATTATCTAAATACCAATACGATTTATGATTTAAGGTTTGACAGTAAACAAAGGTTGTGGTATACAAGTAATAAAGGAGTTGGGTATATCGATTTTAATTTTCCATTTACATTTATTGCTGATGATCGAATAAGTATAGGTATGGTGCATTCTGCAAAGGTCCATAACAATATCTTATACCTGGCTACCAATCAAGGGGTGTACTATCATCCGTATAATGCAGATGAATTGGATCGCCTCGAGATATCAGATTTTAAACTGATTGAAGGGTCCATAGGTCAGTCATGGCAATTAGCTGTTTATGACGATCAGCTTCTCTGTGGCCACAATCATGGTACATTTATAATTGAAAATGATCAATTTATTAAGATATCAGAAAAGAATGCGGCTTATTCATTCAGGTTGCTAAATGTTGATGATGAAAGCAAACTAGTCTTATGTACTCACAATAATTTGCTACTCCTAAAAAAAGATCAGAACCAGAAATGGATATTCGACAAAATATTGCGTGGTTTTAATTTAGGAATTAAAAATATTGAGGTAGATCACAATAATTTTATTTGGGGAAGCCATTTTATTCAGAAGAGTATTATGAAGCTTAGGATAGATCCTAATGATTCTAATAGATTACTATACGATGTGTATGGGACTAATAAAGGATTACCTTCAAATTATGGTAATGATGTATTTAAGATATTTAACAATGTGGTTTTCTCAACACAGAAAGGATTTTATGCATACGATAGCCTTAATGATACTATTATACCGTATACAAAGCTAAATACTGAATTACAGGATTTTGCCAATTCCAGTCATTTATTTAAAGGGCCGGACAAAAGTTTCTGGTTCATTAATGGTTCCAGGATTGGGTATTTTAAGATGCAATCCGGTGTATTAAAAAAGGAATTCCAGTATGATTTTAATGAATCGGGTACAGGCTTGGTGGAGAAATTTGAAAATATTATCCCAATTGATGAGAGTATGACAATTATCTGCCTCGAAAATGGGATTGCAGTTTATAACCCCAAAGAAGATTTAATCAGAAACAGTTTTACGTATCCTATTAACCTTAGTGAAATTGAGATAATTAATAGAAAAGATGAGCTAAGGCTGTTGGATACTGAAACAGATAAAACCGAACTAAGGTACCCGGTAAAGCGGATTGAATTCAGTTTTTCTTCGATGTCTGCTCCTGGGAGAAATGCGCGTTATCAATATAAAATGGAGGGTGTTGATAAGGATTGGAGCAAGTTGTCTTCCAGTACAAGCACTGTGTACCAAAAATTACCCTATGGTGATTATACCTTCCGCATTAAAGGCATTGATGGTTTTGGTAACGAATTACCAACAAGAGACTTTAGTTTTAAAATATTGCCTCCTTGGTACCAGACCAAGACTTCAATATCAATTTTTATACTGTGCCTGGTACTTTTCTTTTTATCACTTCCATTCGGTATTAAGAGATATATTAAAGCGCATAAAAGAAAGCTGGATCATGAGCAAGTAAGAATTATAGAAGAAAAAGAAAAAGAACAACGTTATCAGGCTGAACAGATCATCTTACAAAATAAGCTGGAGCATCAAAGTAGTCAGCTTGCTTCCTCAACTATGGCCATCATTAATAAAAACGAAGCTTTAACTGAGATAAAAGAGGAAGTAGAAAAAAAGAAAAAGAAAATTGCAGGCCGTTTACCTGATAACTTTCTTGAACCAATAATCAACCTGATTAATAAGAATATTGAACATCAAAGTGACTGGGAAACATTTCAAACACATTTTGATAATGCCCATTCCGATTTTTTTATACGGCTAAAAGAGCAACATCCTAATTTAACTCCAAAAGATCTTCGTTTGTGTGCATATTTAAGAATGAATCTTTCTTCAAAAGAAATTGCACCATTATTAAATATCAGTATTCGAAGTGTTGAGGTGCATCGTTATCGTATCAGAAAAAAGCTGGAACTAAACCCACACGATAACCTGACTGAAATGATGCTAAACTTCTAGTGAGAATATAAAGTGTAATTCTGTGTAAGGATGATGTTTGTAATTCGCAAGCTTACAGTGGGTTATGGTGGTTGTTTGGTTGATGTTGAGGTGTGCATATTTCAAGTATAGGCGACTTGTTTTTATTCATATGCCCATACACCTACATTAGTCAACCTTATTAGTAACCATTGTAAATTTAAAGCTTTATGAAATTAAATCTTCTCTTAAGGTGTATTATTGTGTCGCTGGTTGTTTTTACCTCAGACATGATGGATGCACAAAATGTTGACCCAACAAGGCCTAATATTGTATTAATATTAGCTGATGATATGGGGTATGGTGATGTTGGCTATTTAGGAGCTACAGATGTAAGAACACCCAATATTGATGCTTTAGCCGGTGAAGGAATTGTGTTTACACAAGCTTATGTATCAGCATCAGTATGTGGTCCATCAAGAGCAGGTCTTTTAACTGGTGTTTACCAGCAAAGGTTTGGAAGTTCGTTGAATGAACCGGAAAAAACATGGTATGAAGGTACTGACATGGACAATGGTCTTTCATTAGAGCAACCCATGGTTTCAGAACTACTTGAATCTTATAATTATACCTCTAAAGCCATAGGTAAGTGGCATATGGGATTAGATGAAGCCTATCGTCCGAACCAACGAGGATACGATGAATTTTATGGTTTCCTGAATGGGGCACATGATTACTACGAAGCAGATATGGATTTTGGTGCCACCTTTAACAAATGGCCAATTTTCAGGGACAATACCCCTGAGGCTTTTTCCGGGTATGCAACAGATGTTTTTAGTGATGAAGCTGTGACTTTTATTCAGAATAATGCAGCCAACCCATTTTTTGTATACTTATCTTATAATGCTGTTCATTCTCCATGGCAGGTTCCACAAGAATATATAGATAGAGTGTCACACATCGAAGAGGAAGAAAGAAAACTTTTCGCAGGAATGGTATTAGCTGTTGATGACGGTGTTGGAAGAGTCGTACAAGAACTTAAAGATCAGGGAGTTTATGACAATACTCTATTTTTCTTTATTAGTGATAATGGTTCTCCTTCAAGTGAAGCCGGAAGAATGTCGAGAACCGGTGGCTACAGAGGATGGAAAGGTGATCCATATGAAGGAGGTATCAGAGTTCCATACATCATCAATTGGCCAAATAAGTTGACTGGTGGGACCAGTTACAATAAACCAGTGAGTACATTGGATGTAGTACCTACAATTTTAAATCACTTGGGACAAAGCTCAAACAATGCCCGTTTCGATTTTGATGGTAAAGATTTGGTTCCATACCTGGATGGAACAATAGGAGCAGAAGAATCTGTACACGAAGCTTTATATTTCAGAAGACAGAATGACTATGCTATACGTAAAGGTGACTGGAAGCTTGTTAACAATGATGGTGATGCCAATAAACCAATGTTGTTTGACATGGTTAACGATGAATTTGAAACAACAGATTTGTACGATCAGTATCCTGAAATTGCAAAAGGTTTGCAGAATGATTTTGATAATTGGGATAGAAACTTAACAGACAATAAATGGTGGGGTGGTCCTGGAAACAGAGATTATCAATACAAAATGATTGAGCATTTTGATGGTACATTTGAGGACTATGAATTTGTAGGAACTGAGGCAGATGTAACTTGTACCGAAGTAGCTAATCCTCTGGCCGCAGGTATTAATACCAGTGCAAACGTATTACAAATCCACAGTGCTTCTACTAATACTGCAAGCACAGCTACTGCAAAGGCAAAAATCAATAAATTTACAAATCACCCACACTTTGCACACGTGAAGTTTTACAGTAATGCACTAACTACTGTATCATTTCAAATAATAAGTGGTTCAAATACATATACATACCCTGCTACCAATGCATTCTCAAAAACCAATGAGTGGGAAGATATTGTATTTGATTGCAGTAGCTTTGCCGGATCTATTGATTCTGTTGCCGTTCAGGTTGAATATAGTGCTGCGCTAGGCGATTACGATATTTATGTTGATGATATTCAATTTACTATTGATCCAAATCCAATAGCAGCAAGTGCTGTTTTTACTGAAACAACACCATTTGGGTTAAAATCTTCTGACATTGAAGATACACAGTTTACCTTAAGCTGGTATGGACTGGAAGGTGCTACTACCTATCACATTATCATGAATGGTAGTGAATTAAAAACTGCAACAGATACTTTTTCCGTCATTGATGGATTAGATTCTAAGAGCATTAACCAATTTTCAATCATTGGAGAAAATGCTTCTGCTGAAATGTCATTAGAGAGTAACACTTTAGAGGTTGCTATGCCTAATGCACCGTTAGTTTTTGACGATTTTGAATCAGGTGGTACTATGTTTGGAGATTTTGCAGGAGCAACTACATCTGTGGTAACCAATCCTCTAAAGTCAGGAATAAATACCAGTGACAATGTTTTGCAGATTGATCTACCTGGAGATGCATCCAGACAGGATTGGGCAGGAACAGTAGCTGCCGATTTCTCATCTATAAGTACCGGATATCGTTACCTGCACATTAAAATGTTAAAGACAGTTGTATCACCAATATTTGCCAAGTCATCAGGAAGTGGTAGTGGTACCGGATCAGATATTGAAAGCCTTAATCCGCAAGCATTAACAAATGAATGGGAAGATATGGTTTTTGATATGGCTGACAGTGAAAAAGTGATCACTGCATTAAACATTCAGGTTGACAGAACTTCTGCCAGGGTGGCACACACTGTATATATTGATGATATCTTCATGAATAACAATCCTAACTCACTTAATGCAACTTTATTTACAGAGTTAAAACCTTACGGACTAAAGCTGACAGAACAGACAGATACTGAATTAAGTTTAGAATGGTCTGAGATGGAAGATGCTACTTCGTATGTTGTGTATGTAAATGATGTTGAATATACAACAACTACTTCCACAAATGTTACTGTGAATGTAAATTCTGACGAAAAGTATAGTATTTACATTGTTGCTAAAAATGCATCTGACGAATCATCTTTAAACAGTCAGGAAGTGACTGTTTATATGCCTAATTACAATTACATTATGGAAGATTTTGAAGACGCCACAACTGTGTTTAAAAACTTTGCCGGTTCTACTGCAACTGTAGTTGATAACCCATTAATGGAAGGAATTAATACAAGTAGCAAAGTAATGAAAGTTGATTTACCTGCAACCGGTCGTAAAGATTGGGCAGGTATAGTAGGATCGGGAGGTGCAACCAGTCTTCCTGCCTTCACAGGTAATTTACGTTACATACACGTTAAACTACTAAAAACAGTTATTTCACCTGTTCAATGTAAACCCAATGGCTCAGGTTCAGGAGTTGGATCAGACCTTGTTCCTATGCAGGCACAGGCCCTTACAGGTGAGTGGGAAGACTTGGTATTTGATATAACCGATGGAGATAAAACCATTACTGCTTTAAACATTCAGGTTGACAGAACAAGCACTTACGCTGCACATACTGTTTACGTTGATGATATAATCATTAATAACAATCCGGATCCTATTGTAGATCTACCAACATCCATAGATACTAATCTTTCCGGCAAGTCCGTTGAAAAGAAACTGTATCCAAACCCGGCAGGTGATTATTTTTATGTTGCGGATGTAGAAACTATTGATGATGAAGTAGAAATCTTTAACCTTTCTGGAGTTAAGGTTTTAGGTAGCTTAATTAATAATGGAAACGGATATGTAAATATTTCCTCTTTACCAGCAGGTACATACATTGTCAGGTTCAGATCAAACAATGTAATATGCACAAAGAAGTTAATTAAAAGCAATAACTAATACGGCGTTCAAATCAAATACCCATAATAAAGTTTGAAATATTGACTTGGCTTTTATGGCTTATGGACTTCATAAATTATGGGTAGTTATTAATAACGTTAATAATTGATCATTTAATAGACATTAAGATACAGTTAGTATCTTAATGTCTTAATATTTTACCCTTAAAAATATAAGATGAATAAAATATTAATATTTGCGGCCCTTTTATTGTTACTAGTAAGTAATAGTTGTAAAAATCCCAATA
>NZ_CEXQWX010000230.1:0-7248 GCF_982718395.1 Carboxylicivirga sp. | reverse complement strand
CATTTTAGTCTTGTTTATCTGTGTATTGATTGATGTTTCTGCAAAGGCACAAAATAAAATCGATATAGATAATTTGTTTGATCATCTTACCAGAACCGAACATTCCATTGATAAGCATACAGGAGGGAGTGGTATAGTGAGTTATGAGTTTAACGGGATAGATAGTGAAATAGAACTTAATGATGTTCCACTCACCAGACAATTAACATTTTGCGCATGGATCAAACCCAATGAGCTCTTAAAAAAGAATATGGCTATTGTTGGTATTCCTGATTTGTTCTGGTTTAGAACAACGAATACTCGCGAACTTCAGTTTACACAACCGGGACTCATCGATAACAATACCGATAGTTTGCTGCTGACAAATCAAAACTGGTATTTTGTGAGCCTCGTTATTGATTATCCTTCGGTTAAAATTTATGTCGATGGAGAGTTGATCAATGAATTTGTTTGGATGGGAGAAGCTTATCACTGGCCTGGCCAACTATTGATCGGGAAAGATAAGTGGCAGGAACATTTTAACGGGATCATGAAAGGCATTTCGATTTATGCCAGTGCGCTTGATTTAACTGATATTGACCGACTACATAAGGAATCTAAGGATTTCCTTAATTTAACCGATGGGATTGTTTTCTACCAGCCTATGGATAGAATGAAAGCATATTTTTCAACAGAAGAGTTAAAGCCAACGGGCAATATTATCTTTATCAAAGACTCCATTAGAGGTACTGTGGCAGATTTTAATGGCAAAGATCGGTTTATGTCATTTGGTGAACTACCCATTGATAATGCCACTACCATATCATTATGGATTAAACCCGCTGTTTTTAATCGCGATTTTGGCGCATTGGTCTGCTTAGGACATGCCTATTCGTTTAGAATTAATAGCGCAGGAGCTCTGTTGTTCACCATTCCGCAAGAAGTTGATATTGTCTCAATCAATTCAAATCTGAAACTGAATGAATGGCAACATATTGCGATCACTTATAAAGAGCAATCAATTCTGACTTTTTACGTGGATGGTAAGCAGACCCAAACCTTTCATGTGAAGCCATTTAAGCAAACTACCAAGGAATTGGATATTGGCATTAACTTATGGAACGATCATTATCATGGTCAAATGGATGATTTAATAATCTGGAATCGGGTATTAAGTGATGAAGAAATTAAAGAAGTCAGCCAAAAGGTAAAAGAAGACTGGGATGAGTATTTAAGTTATACCAAGAGCAATTGGTGGATATACTTTGCAGTAGTTGGCCTTTTGCTTTTTGTAACTTTTGTTTGGATAATGCGCAAACAACGTGGTAAAATAGCAGAGACATCAGTAGAAGAAAAAAGTGATTTTAATAATCGGATTCGAACAATTGTCCTTAACAATCTGGCTGATTCATCCTTTTCGGTAGCGAGCTTTGCTGAAGCCATAAACATGAGTAAAACGAAACTTTATAACACTCTAAAAGATGAGGTAGGGCAAGCTCCTAAAGAATATATCCGCGATGTTAGGCTGGATGAAGCAGCGCGTTTACTGAAAGAGACTAAGCTTCCGATAAACGAAGTTGCAATGGAAACGGGCTTTGAGAGCCGGGCTTATTTCAACAAATGCTTCAAAAATAAATTTGATGTGACGCCTACTGATTACCGAAAGGAATAAAGTGATTGCCTCGAAGAAGGAAAAGTCAATGTTAATACCTTCACTCCGCATGCAGAATTTCATAGCCCGCTGATATCGCTGATTTTCGCTGAAAGAGCATTCACCCATTCGGGTGAATAAAAATCTGCGATAATTTGCGCAATCAGCGAGAAACAGAAAAAACTAACCCTCGCCAAATGACGAGGGTTTGCTATAAAATTGAAGGAACCTTTTTGCTTTAACAATCAGGTATAATCCTCAGTTATTTTGTGTATTGATATACCTTTTCCGTCATAAGTTCAGTCCTTAACTCTTTGTTTTGAATTGCAGGCAGCTTCGAAACAGGTTTATCCAGGTAAAAATAGGCAGTTGCCGAAACATCATCGCTACGGTAAAAATTGGTAGAGAATCCATCCGGAAAATCATCATCTTCCAGTTTTGGAGGATTATCCATATCCAGGTAGCGTTTACTGGCATCCATGCCTTCACTTGAAACATAAGACCATACCACCTCAAAATCAGCTCCATTCTCTCTCATTTTCCTTAGTTGTTTTCGCTGACTATTTCCAATTTGCTGAATAGTCACCTTACAATCCTTATGAAAATAAACCGGGTCAACAGTATGATATCGGTAGAATGCGTAAATATCACGCTCTTTGTTTGACACCAGAGAACCTTGAATTTGATTAGCATATTCACCTTGTCCCCAACCTGTTCCAATGTAATCTTCAGTACCTGTTCCTACCAGAGTTGGTAATTCTTTATCTCCATCAAGGAAAATTTTCACTTCTCCTTCGCCAAACCAGGTTCCCCGATAAGTTGAATCACCAATAACGCCAATATTCGTTCCCAGATAACGTCCTTTTCCTTCAACTTTCGGAAGAATTTCAAAATCCTTACCAATCGTTGTTTTTATATCGCGATGCCAGTAGGCGTGAAAATATAGGGCATCATCGGCAAGTTTGTCCAGTTTTAAGAAATCAACCTTGTAATAAAACATGATAATGTCATCCGACTCATTAACCACTTCAATACGAGCTGCCTTTCTGTATGGCATTGGGATAAAGCAATTATGCGAGCGCCCTTCGGGAGAGGCAAATAATTCACACTCAAACTCTCTCATGAGTCCTAAGCCAATACCAAAAAAGTCAGTAAAAGGAACGGAGACAGCAGGTTTATCAGAATTATCCCAATACATTTCTATTTTTACCTTACGACGGTTCTCAGGTTTCCATAACAAAGAATTAGCTGACCATATTTTTGTAATAATTCCTGCACCTTCCTGATCAAAAATAACTTTTGAAGTACCAGGAGCAATTAAAGTATAAGCATCGCCTTTAGCACCCTTATTACTCATTCCACCTTTGCCTTTTTCGGCATTAACATTTTCGGCACTAGTCCATCGTGTTTGAACGCCCTCAGGAGCCGCTTTGTAGAGGGTGGTGATTGAAGAACACGAAAAATTGTTAGAATGGTCTTTGCACGAAACAAAAAGTACCAGAATAATTCCGGTTGTCAATAAAAAGATTCTTTTCATACTTGTTGAATTATTGTTGTGTATTAGTTTGATTTTGGAATTTAGATTTAGGTGTTAAAACGTTTTAGCAAAATTAAAAAGTTTTAGCGAATATTATGACTGATTAGGAAATAACTAAGTGGAATTCACATTATTCCTCCATTTTTTACATGACACTTCTAAAGGAGCATTGTCTGTTTTTCATCTTTTTAAAAGCCTCAGTCATTTACCCTTTATTAATGATAAATGAAAGAAGCTGTTTTTAACTTTAAGATTGACCGAAACTTTAGTCAACTATTTGGTTAAAAACAGCTTCTTGTATTTTTAGCTCTTTATAATAAGAGCATTTGATTAAGTAAGTTATAACTCAGGATCAAAGGTACCTCCCCAATCTTTATTTTGCTCGAGATTCGAATTTCTGTCAATGTGACTTAATTGGATCGGGAAGAAGTAATATTTCTCCGGCATTACCATTTGAGTTGGGCCGTTGGTAATTAACTCTTCAACTGAATAGCCAAAATCTTCAGGTAGCAACTCATTGTTTTTGGCTTTTTCTTCATCCTCTGTTGTTACCTGATCGTAAGTTCTGCCATTAACGGTCATAGCCATGATGCCGTATTTACGTATACCATCCAAACGATCTAACATGCGGTGACGACGTAAGTCCCAGAAACGTTTACCTTCAAACAGCATTTCAATATACTTTTCATGAAGGATGGCTTCACGAACTTCTTCGCGTGTCATACCATCTTTCAGGCCATACATGCCATCAGTTCCGGCTTCGATACCGGCGCGATCCCGGATATCCTTCAATGCCTGAACGGCAACACCTGACTCTCCAGTTTCATTTGCTGCTTCGGCATAGTTGAACAACACTTCTGTATAGCGTATTTCAGGCCAATCGTAATCATTGGTTGAAACCAGTTCAGGTAGCAATGATTCATTAATACCTTTTCTACAATAAAGGCCAGTGCGGTAGTGACTTTCGCCTTGTATTACATAGCCAAATGCATCTACCGAGGAGGCTATATTGGTCATTGTATACTGGCGTCTGCCGGCTTTTCCACTCAATTCATATATTTCACCATTCCACACCAAATTCGCTGTAAACCGTGGATCACGATTTTGCCAGAAGGTTTGAACATCGTATGGATAGGCTGTAGATGTGCCAGGTTGTTTACCATCCATCATTGGATAAGCTTCGGCCATTGCCCAAATGGGTTGATCACCTCCAACAGCATTTTTGGATTCTGATAATGGGCGAACAGAGTTTTCGCTTCGTCCATTTGATTTAACAGGGTCCTGATAGATTACTGAAAGAACATTTTCCATATGTCCTTCGGTTTCAAAAATATCAGTATAGTTACTTAATAATCCGTAACCATTAGCATCCAGAAAATCGATGGCGGCTTTATTGGCTGTGTAAGCATCTTGCCAATATTGATTATCATATGGATTAGATGAGTTGAATTGTGGTGATGCTTTATAAAGCAATACGCGCCCTTTAAAGGAAAGGGCAGCAGCCTTGTCAATTCTGCCCCTGTCAGAGCCATCATATTTGTCAGGCAATGAAGCAATAGCATCATCAAGGTCTTCAATGATAAAATCGAAACATTCAGCGGTACTATTTCTAGTGACGTTCAGGTCATCGTCCATATCTTGTGGTTCCTTAATAATTGGTACACCACCATGCATGACGACCATCTTAAAGTAATGATAGGCTCGTAAAAATTTTGCCTGACCTATCATGGTTGCTTTTTGATCATCAGGAACAGTACCTTCGGGTAATTCTTTCAGTAGAATATTGATATTACGTATTTCAACATATGGCCAGTATTTCATTGTATTATTGTTCGTTGTCACCCAGTCAGGGCCTATAATACTACCACTTTCGTCGGCCATGTTGCCACTGTTTACGGGCCAGCCACTTAATGTAATGGCATACAGGTTAGCAAGATATGCCTGAGCTGTTTGTGCATCATCAAAAGTGCCTTCACCTGGATAGCGGCCAAGATCTTCTACCTCGTCGATTAAATCGCCACACCCGGTTATGATAAGGGCTGCCATTATAAAGCTTAAGATGTGCTTAATATATGTTTTAAGAATACTTTTTTTCATCTCTTTGTTGATTTTAGAAATTAATACTTAGCCCACCGGTAAAAGTCTTCATAAGTGGATATGAATCTAATGTGGCTTGTTCGGGATCGTGTTCCTTAAACTCTGAAATAACAAACAGGTTGGTACCATTAACAAATACCTGTACATCCTTTAAACCAACTTTATTGAACCATTGGTTAGGAAGGGTATAGGCAATATTCAGGTTTTTTAAACGCAAGTAAGCACCGTTTCTCATCCAGAAAGAAGAAGGGCCGCCACCGAATTCGGGCTGCATCCAGTTACCACCAATTCTTGGATATTTGGCATTTGGATTTTCAGGTGTCCAATAATTATCGGCCCAAAGTTCGAAATAGGGGCGATCAACCTGGAAGACACCACCACCTCCTGAGTTTCGGGTAGCAACTACACGATCATATGCACCAACGCCCTGAAAGTGTGCATTAATTGCGATGCCTTTCCATTCAAGGTTAGTACCAAAACCATAGTTAATACGTGGTGATCCATTGTCACTTAAGTAAGTCCAGTCATTCCAGTCAATTTTTCCATCCGGTCCTTCTGAATAATTATCACCTCTGATATCCTCAAACAAAAGAGTTCCGATTTGTGGCTGACGACCAAAAACAGTATATCCGTCAGGAATTGCATCCAGTTGTTCCTGGGTGCGAATAATACCTTTTGAGATTAATCCACCTACTCTTGCCCCTGGCTTACCAATTCTGCTTCGCCAATTATCTTTATAGGTTCCATCGGTATAAGATTCAGGTTCATCATAAACAACCCATTCATCTATAGCATAACCCATGTTGGCATATACTTCGTATTTTAAATCACCAATGCGATTTTTATAAGTTGCTGAAATTTCAAAACCATTCCATTCGCGCTCAGCATAGTTTTCCCAAGGCAAGCTAGCTCCCAATGTTGTAGGTGTTGATCCCAAACGTGGCCCAAGTATATCACTCACATTTTTACCCCAGAAGTCAAACTCACCGCTTAGCTTATTGTCGAAAAATCCATATTCAATACCTAAGTTCCAGTTTTTAACAGTTGACCAGGTAATGTTGGTATTAGGCATTGTTCCCGGACTAAGTCCATCCTGCAATGAATTTCCAAAAATAAATCCGGTTGATTTGGTGTAATAATTGGTCCATTGCCACGGAGTAATTGACTGACCATAGATATTTTCAAGTGAACCGGTTGTACCATACGAACCTCTTATCTTCAGGTTGGTCAGCCAATTTATTCCTTTCATAAAGTTTTCTTCTGAAAGTCTCCATCCGGCTGAAAAAGAAGGGAAATAACCCCAACGCTGTCCGGGAGCAAAACGATAGTTTCCATCGTATCTGAATGAGTATTCAACGATATATTTATCAGCAAAGCTGTAGTTTAAACGTCCGATGTAAGAAGCATTCGCATTCTCACTTTCACCACCATCGAATATTCTTCTTTCAGGTTCTCCTGATGCATTAAAAATCTGATCGATGTTTGTTGATAGTAAATCTTCGGCCCGTCCATATAACCACTTACCATTGTCTTCAACCTGCTCGTAAACTGCCACGGCCGAAATATTGTGATTTCCAAACTGCCTGTCATAATTAATAAACCAGTTGTATTGATACGAGCTGCTTAAGCCAACATTTTCCTGAATATTAGGATAGCTTGAGCTGAGGTTGTGTGATTTTGTTTGCGTGAAATCTATTGGACCAGGTACAAATTTGTTTTCAGAATCACCTGATTGAAATATATACCATTTGTTATGAACCACATATGATTTCATGTTTCTGTCATAGGCATTAACATTGGCCTGAACAGCTGTCGATAACCCTTTAACATACTGACTTAAATCCAAATCGAACCTTAATATTCCATTTAATGTTCTATGCTTGGAGCGTCGGTAACCTCCGTTTAGCATTACTTCAGGAGGATGATAACCGCCCGCCGGACCAACCGGATAGTCATTAGGATTATTGGTTGGATTGCCATCGGC
>NZ_CEXQWX010000229.1:0-7309 GCF_982718395.1 Carboxylicivirga sp. | reverse complement strand
GTTTAAAAACTTTGTTGAAGTAGCTGGGGTTCTTAAATCCAACACGATAAGCAATTTCGGATACAGTAGCTACATTGTCTTTCAGTAAACTGCTGGCATATTCTAATCGTCTTTCAGTAATAACTTCATTGGCACTTTTCCCTGTAAGTTTAATGAGTTTACGGTGCAACATGGAACGACTTAACCCTACGTCCATTGCAAGCTTCTCAACACTATAGTCTTCGTTATCAATATTATCCTCAATTTTTTCGTAAACCTTATTAAGGAATTGTTCGTCCATAGATTGATTAGTTTCAATGGCGTTTGTTGATTAGTGATTACTCAATGATAATAATGGATAAAGTTAACATGCTGATAAGGGAGATGACAAGCCTGTTTACCTACTTTTTGGAATAATTCGACAGCGTTTATTACTAAGTAGTTAAATTGTGTTTTGTTTGAGAATATTAACATTAAAGCTCCTTTCATCCAGTCAAATCCGATTATATTTGTTGCTCATTAAAAAAAAATGGCACATGATTAAGATGATTGTATCCGATATGGATGGCACTTTATTAAACTCAAAAAAGCAACTGCCTGGCGATTTTAGTGAAGTATATAAATTGATGAAAGATGCTGATATTCGATTTGTGGTGGCAAGTGGGCGTCAGTATTATACTTTGGTTGATGAATTTGCTCATCTTGAACATGATATTGTCTTTATTGCTGAAAATGGCAGTATGGTTAATTTTAATGGAGAAAGTCAGGTGTTGAATGCCATGTATGCGTCCGAGCTTAAAGAATTAATTCAGGCATTGAGGAGTCATAAAAGCGCTAATATCGTATTGTGTGGAAAAAACGGAGCTTATATTGAAAACGACACTTCTGAAGAGTTTATGGATGAGGTGGGTAAATACTACGTTAAAAATACAGTTGTTGATGATCTGCTTACTGTTGAGGATGAAATATTAAAAATTGCAGTTAATGGTTTTGATAATTTGGAAACCAATGTTTATCCGTTAATTAAAAAAGAGTTTGAGAATAGTTTTCAAGTGAGTTCATCAAGCCCGATCTGGTTTGATATCATGCCAATTGGAATTAATAAAGGAGAAGCTATTCGCTTGTTGCAAAAGGAACTGGAGATTCAGCCTGACGAATGTATGGCCTTTGGCGATTATCACAATGATCTTGAATTACTGCAGAGTGTAAAGCATAGTTATGCTATGGCTAATGCTCATGAAGACATTAAGGCGATTGCGAGATACTGCACCGATAGTAATGATGAAAATGGAGTAATGAATGCCGTAAGGAAATATATTACAACAAGTGAAATCATGACCAATTGTTAATTTAACAGATAAGACTTTAGGAGTATTAATTTACATACAGGAGTTTTCTTTAGCCTGTAAATATTCTATATCAATCATTTCATAGTAATTCTGACCTTGTTCTGGTCGTTTCTTTAATTTAGAATTGAATTGACCCCATATTGAACATTTGTAGAGTTGATCTTCCTTCTTTGAGCATACATTTGGAGCAATCTAAAATTCAACTCAAAATTTATGAAGACTCTATTATTAGTGCTGTGTGCTATACTGGCGGGAGAGACCGGTATTGCTCAGGATTTTAACAGACAAGGTACTGTCAGTTACAAAACAATATATAATGGCAAAGAGCGAAGTGATATGCCATTGTTGCATGTTCAGTATGCAAAAAACACGTCAAAAACATGGCGCGATGCACCGGATGTTGAACAATTGATACCTGGCTATGCCACCGATGCTACTTATTGCGATTACGAACAAAAACGATTGCTGAATGTCACTTATTTTGATGATGGAGATGTGTTTCACTCTGTCACCTCTGTTTCAAAACTACCTCAGCTCGATTTAAAAGAAGAAACAAGGGAGATTGAAGGTTTTAAATGTCACTTAGCTACTGCAGTGATTAATTCAAACCGTATTGATATTTGGTATACTACCGAAGCAGGTATCGAAGGAAGTCCGCAACCTTCGTATGGTTATGTACCTGGGTTGGTGCTGAGTGTGATTCGTAACGGAAGTTATGAGTTATTGGCCAAATCAATTGATATAAAGAAGAGGAAGGCTAAAGCAACCTTAATACCAGAAAATCTGGGTGAAGAGGTTTCGCGTAACGCGCTTGGAGATATTAAACGTGAAAAAATGATAATCTCTACCCGGATTTTTGATGATGAACAAATTTGTTGGGGAAAGGAAAAGTTAGAAGTGGATGAACCGGTCATAGATTCTTTGTATCACTTTGCAGGAGGAACCTTGATAGTTAAAAAGGTGCGCTTGCCAAAAGTACCTGATCATTATTCGCTATTTGCTGAAATTAAGCAATACAGTAATGGTGATGCCTACGATCGAACAGGTTCGGTATTTGTGATACCAACAAATCGCGAACAAAGCTTTTGGGATGGATTGAAAAACGGAGTAAAAACCTTACCCATCTATTACGATGCGGATAGTCTGGATTATCAGGGCGTTGTTTTAACTAACAATTATGAGCCTGTGGTTGAATTGGTGCGATTCTTTACAACCTTTGGTGTGCGCCATTTTAATGAGCGTGTTCAGATCAAAGATATCGAATGGGAAGATCATTCAATATTCAAACAGGATGTGAGTGAATTGAAATCTCTTTTGCAGGATGAAGTGCTGATTGGTGCTTTTATTGGTAATTACGATGGTGGCGGACACAAGCTGACGCTGGATATTAAAGCCTATCCCGGAAGCTTTGACTGGAAGGACGATTCAAATAAGAAGTACTTTATGCTTCCACTTTTTAATACCTGTAATGTGATGGAAATGGGCGGACAGCGGTACGGTACAATGTTTAAAAATGATAGTCTGACCATCGACTTTACCATTCCTGAAGGAGTACATAATATCAAGTTGAGGTACATTACAACCGGTCATGGAGGCTGGGGAGGAGGCGATGAGTTTAATCCCAAGCAAAACGAAGTTTTTATTGACGGCGAGCGGGTGTTTGTGTTCACTCCCTGGAAAAGTGATTGTGCAGCTTATCGCAAATACAATCCGGTTTCTGGTAATTTCTGGAATGGTTTATCCTCATCCGACTTAAGTCGAAGCGGCTGGTGTCCTGGCACAGCAACCAATCCCGAATATGTTGAGCTGCCAAAGCTGGAATCAGGTCAACATCAAATGAAAGTGGCTATACCGCTCGGAGAACGCGAAGGAGGCAGTTTTAGTTCATGGAATATTTCCGGAGTATTAATAGGAGAATATAAATAAGATAACAAACAAAGGTTGTTTTTACGGAGAAGGCCGATGCAGAAATGTGTTGGTCTTTTTTGTTTCAGGATTTACCGAGGGCTATAAAAAAAGAGAGGACAGATACGTTTATCTGTCCTTACCCTTAAATCAGCTAACTAAATCCAAGTTTTATGAAAAAATCCACTACAAAGATGAAGATAATTTTGGGGTGTGCAAATAGATAAGTGTTAAAAAATTGTAAAATTGTTATAAAATTAGGGGGGTGTCTTGGTGAAAAGTTGATTTTTCAGATGGTTTATAATGTTTTTGCAGGGGGTGTATGTTGATTTAATTGAAATATATCTGATGAATTTTGTTTTAGGTGGGGTGCAGATCCATTTTTATTGATTTGCTGCTAAATTTTTAGCAAAAACATAGGGTCTGTTGGTAATTGACACTTTTTAAGACTTTAGTCTTTTAAATTGTAATTTCGCCCATAGCAATGACTGTTATTAATGATTTAGTTGGTTTGTAGCTGTGATTTCAAGGCTCTTTTTTGAAGTTTTTGAATCCTGAAATAGAAGAGAAGGGCACAAATTCCTAAACCTACCGGAAATCCTAACCAGATTCCTAATTCTCCATAACCACCCATAAAGGCTGCCCAGTAACTAAACGGAATTGCAATACCAAAATAGGAAATAACGGTAAGTATTCCAGGTATAGTGGCATCAGCCATCCCTCTTAATATGCCCGAATAAACTATCTGAAAGGCATCAAATAGCTGAAAGATAACCAAAACAATAATCATCTTTGAGGCCAGGGCGATGACTTCACCATCATCTGTAAATAATTGAGGTAACCATTCGCGTAACAGGATAAAAGCAGATGAGATAATCAAGACCATGACCATTACTATTTGTATAGATGCTTTTGAGGCCTGGCGCATCAACATAGGAACCTGTCGTGCCGAGAACTGACTGATACGAATGGTTGTACTTGCTCCAATGCCCTGATAAAGCATAAACCCAAAGGTGGAGAGACTCATAACAATCTGATGAGCTGCTAAACCCGTATCACTGATCCATCCGATCATAATACCGGCGATAATAAATGCAGAGGCTTCGGAAAACATATGCAGACCCATTGGAATGCCAAGTTTAAATACAGCTTTCACATGCTTAATGACTTGATTGAATGGAATTTTGATAGCGTTTTTTCCTAAAGGTGATAATCGTCGAATAAACAGCACCATGCAAATAGCGATGATTACCCGTGAGGAAAGTGTTGATATACCAGCTCCATTTAAGCCTAAAGCAGGAGCACCCCAATTACCAAAGATCAACACATAATTGCCAATGATATTTACCACATTAGCAATTAATGTAACTGCCATAGCCACCTTTGTGTTAGAAAGGCCTTCGGATAATTGCTTACCGCTTAAAAAGAACATCAAAGGAATAATGGACAGGCTGATGATGCTGAAAAACTGTCTTGAATGCGGGAGAATATTGACGGGCTGTTGCATATGAGGCATAGCAATATAAAGTCCCCAACACACAAGTGATAGAATAAGGGCCATTAATCCATTAGTCAGAAAAGCTCCTTTTTTTAATCCTTTCAGGTTATCAAAATCTGAGCTGCCAAAAGCCTTTCCGGTTAAAGGGGTAATAGCCATTGAAAAACCCATTCCAAATATAAGAGGCAAGGCAAATAGGGTGTTGGCAAAAGCAGCTGCAGCCAATTCGGTCTTTCCCAGCTGACCAATCATCATATTATCAACCAGTCCTACAGTTATTTGTCCGACTTGTGCTATAATAACCGGTAAGGCAAGTTTTCTCGTTTCGACATAATGTGGACGAAACAGACGCCAATAACGTTTCATAAAAATCCATTTAAATACATTAATGGGCGAGACCTTGCCCCTTAATACATCTGCAACAATCATGACTTGCAAAACATCGTTTCGGGCTTCAAGGTGAGAAGCTCTGATTGCCGGTGAACAATGCACTAAGGTCGCCAAAGCGCTGCAAAAATAGCTGTTTATTGTGTTAACCGGCGTTAAAAAATAGTTTGTTGTGTGAAATTGTTGTCATCAACTTTTCTTCCTTTTGCAATCTTAAATTGACATGCTATTTGTTCTGTTATTATACAGTAATTAAAATTTCACTGAACTGATTTGGATCATTCATCAATATTATTCAGGAAATAAATGTGTCACATTCATAGTCAAAAGAGAGTAAAACGATAGGAGAAAGCAGATGGTGTTATTATTAAGAAAACTTTAATAATTGACTCTAATGTTGGAATAGATTAAATAATATTATTAACTTTTTTGTGATAAATATTTTAGTAAAATTAATTGCTTGTTAAGTTTTAATTAAATAATGAGAACAATGAAAAACTTTTCACTATTTATAAATAAGCATGTAAAATGCTTTTATAGAATATAATATATAAATGTATTGTAGATGATGAACAAATTTGTTGTCGATCTGTTTTTCAGATTGATATAAATCAAAAGAATATATTGTGATACAAATTAGTAACGTAAATAATTTTCATCAAAGTGTATGTAATAGTAGAATGGAATTAAGGTATTAGTCCATCACAATCAGTTAAACAGTTCTTTTAACCTTTATATAAATTATATCCGATATAGATATAAACATTCACTTTCATTAAAATTCTTAATCAGACTTATTATTTATTGTAAACCCTCAAAAAAATGAGATTATGCTTAAGTACTTTTACTTTTTGAAAATGTATCTGGTTGCACTTTGTTTATTGATGTCTTCTTTTTTATTAAGTGCACAAACTACTTTAACAGATGGTGACATAGCAGTTACCAGGATGAACCGGGATGGAGGAGACGAGTTCTCTTTTGTTTTTCTTGCAGATGTTGCTAATACAACGGAGTTTTTTATATCTGATGAAACCTGGAATGGAGCTAGTTTCACAAGTGTTGAATCAACTTACCGTTTTACAGCAACAACAAATATTTCGGCAGGTGAAGAAGTGCATATGTATTGGACAGGATCATCTATGGCTATGACTACTACATCTGGAAACACGCTGGGGACTCTTACAGATGTAGGGGCTTTTACGCAAATATCTTTCTCAAGTGGCGGAGATAATTTATACTTTTTCCAGGGAAGTATAGCTTCCCCAACTTTTGTAGCTGGCATTATGTCTGAAGATGGAGATGCTGGAACGTCAGGTAATGCCTGGAGTAATTCTAAAGGATTAATACCTGCCGGAAAAGCCAATGGGACAAATGGTTATCTAGGTTTTTTCCCAAATGGCGGAGGAATGTCAGAAACTGACAATATTAATTATAAAGCAGCAGCACCTCATTCCGGAGATAAGGCAACTGTTTTAGCAGAAATAATGGACTTGTCAAATTGGGAATTTCATAATTCTTCAACTTATCCCGCTTCAACAACAGCCTTTGTAATGGATGTTACAGATCCTCTTTCTGTATCCATCACTTCCAGTACCAATGTCAGCTGTAATGGCTTAAGCGATGGATCAATAACAGCAACGGTAACCGGAGGAACGGCCAACTATAATTATTCATGGAGTAACGGTTCAACCACCTCCAATACCTCATCCTTAACCAATACTATAACTAACCTGGCTTCAGGAAGCTATACGGTTACAGTTACCGATGATGGCGGAGGATCAGAACAAGCCTCTATAACTATTACTGAGCCGACAGCTTTAGTAGCTTCAGTTGTAATAGACAACAACGTCAGTTGTAACGGCTTATCCGACGGTGGAATGACCGCTTCCGCCACAGGTGGCACCACATCATACAGCTACAGCTGGGACAATAGCGCCGAGACCGCGCAGATCAGCAGCCTTACCGCCGGTACGTATGAGGTCACCGTAACTGACGCCAATAACTGTACATCAACAAATTCAGGTACTGTCACACAACCTGTTGCCCTTGTTGCTTCAGTTGTAATAGACAACAACGTCAGTTGTAACGGCTTATCCGATGGCGGCATGACCGCTTCCGCTACAGGTGGTACCACACCATACAGCTACAGCTGGGACAATAGCGCCGAGACCGCGCAGATCAGCAGCCTTAC
>NZ_CEXQWX010000228.1:0-7334 GCF_982718395.1 Carboxylicivirga sp. | reverse complement strand
TTGCATACCTTTCATTTTTGGGATCATGAAGAGATGAAAGAATTCGCATAATTCTGGGTTAAAATGCTTTTAAACGTTCTTTTTCAACATCTTCAATGGTTTTGGGCAGAGGTTTACCTAACAGGCGATAACCATTTTCTGTTATTAAAAAGTCTTCCTCGTTTCTGCAACCACCAAAATCTTTGTATTCTTCAAGTTTATCGAAATTTAAGAACTCTAGCAAATGCTTTTCATTTTTCCATTTATCAATTAGTTGAGGAATAAAATAAATACCCGGCTCAATGGTTAATACAAAGCCTGGCTCGAGTTTACGGCCCAGTCGTAAAGATTTCATGCCAAACTGTGTGCTTTTTGCTTCGTTGTTATAACCAACGTACTGCTCGCCCAAGTCTTCCATGTCATGCACATCAAGACCCATCATATGTCCAAGGCCGCATGGGAAGAACATAGCATGAGCTCCACATAATACAGCATCGTCAATATTACCTTTAACGAATCTAAGGTCTTTCATACCGCGCATTACTTCACGTGCCGATTCCAGGTAAATCTCTTTAAAGGCAACGCCTGGTTTGAGCATCGAAATAGCTTTCTCGTGGGAGTTTAAAGCCACTTGGTAAATGTCTTTTTGTCGGGAAGAGAACATTTTACCAACAGGAAAAGTGCTGGACATATCTCCTGCGTATCCCATCGTCGTTTCTGCACCAGCATCCAGTAAGAATAACTGACCATCTTTTAAAGTGTTACCATGGTAGTGGTTGTGCAAAGTTTGACCATTAATGGTGGCAATAACAGGGAAGGAGATAGCTCCGTTTTCAGCCAAAGCAATGCGTTCAACTTCAGCAGCAATTTGCGCTTCGGTCATTCCAGGTCGTGCCATGCGCATTGCAGCCAAATGCATATCTACAGTGGTATTTACCGCTTTTTCAATTTCAACTATTTCTTCGCCGGACTTATAATTACGTTGTTTGATAACTGCCAGAACCATTTCCAACGAAGCTTTCTCTTTGATTTCAGAAGGCTGGATGTTTAACCACTCCAACAATTTTATTTTGCTTTCGCCACGATAAACAGGTAAGAAATGAATTGGTCGGCCAAATGCCAGGGCAGCTTCTAATGTTGCTGATAGATCAGCAGAAGTACCGGTTTTGTGTACACCACAGCTTACTGCTCGTTCTGCAATGGTAGGTTGATTCCCCATCCATACAATATGATCGATGGTATAATCATCACCGTATATAGTTGATTCACCGCTTTCAGCATCAACTATGCCAACCAAATCAGGATGATTCAACCCGAAAAAATATAAAAAACTACTATCCTGACGAAAACGGTAAGTGTTATCGGCATAGTTCATCGGGCTTTCGGTATTACCTATAAAAAGTAATAAGCCCTTGTCAACATCGTTTGCTAATTGTTGACGACGATTGATATAGGTTTCTTTTGAGAACATATAATATAGGATTTTAATATTATTGGATTTATAGCCCGCAGATTACGCTGAGTAACGCAGAAAATAATCTGATAAAAGGAATATGATCAGCGAATTTCTGCGAAATCAGCGGGAAAATTTATTTTATCTGATAGTTTTTAGGTGGTTCAATAGCATGAAGGTGTTTCACAAAGAAGTCCCATCGTTTGCGTGTCAGGTACTTGTCGTAATATACCTGGCTGTGGTCTTTATTTGGGATTAATAACAATTCAAAGTCTTTGTTTGCTTTTATCAACTCAGCTGCCAATCGCATGGATGCTGTAGGGTTCACGTTTTGATCCTGATCGCCGTGAACCAACAGCAAATGGCCTTGCAAATTTTTGGCATGGGTATAATTACTTTGTTCGTCATAATTTTTACCGACAGGATAGCCCATGTATAACTCAGGCCACCAGGCTTTTGCCGATCGGTGATCGTGATTACCAGCTGTAGCTACGCCAACTTTATAAAAGTCAGGATAAACCAAAAGGGCACGTGCAGCATCATAACCTCCTGCCGAATGTCCAAAGATGCCAACGCGGCTTGCATCTATCCATGTATATTTCTCAGCCAGTGTTTTAATCGCAATCATTTTGTCTGGTCCACCAATGTCGCCCAGATTTCTATACGAAACATCGTGAAATGCTTTCGAGCGAAAAGCCGATCCCATTCCATCGATGTTGATCATCACAAAACCAAGTTGAGTCATTGGAGTATCGTCATTTGATAATCCACGATAAAATGTTTTAGGAGCACGGATGGTTTGAGGACCACTATAAGTTCCTTCAATTACGGGGTATTTTTTATTTGGATCAAAATTATTTGGCTTGAATAAAACACCGTAAATGTCTGTTTTGCCATCACGACCTTTTACTTTAAAGGGTTCTGGCTTTTGCCAGCCTAAAGCTAATATTTCAGAAATATCACCGGTTTCAAGTTTGGTAATAACACGACCGTCCTTGCTACGTCTTAGAACAGCGACGTTAGGCTCCTGAACAGTTGAGTAGTTATCTACAAAATATTGACCATCTTCGTTAAAGAATAATGTGTGGTGCGCAGCTTCGGGTGTTAGTCTTTTTAATCCTGTACCGTCAAATTTTACAGAATAGAGTTGTGGACAATATGGATCAATGTCTTGCTCTTTACCACCAGCCGTGAAATAAATGAGCTGTTTTTTTTCATCCACATGTTGAATGCCTCGCACAACAAATGGACCTTTAGTAACCTGGTTAATGACCTCACCTGTAGTTTGATTAATGCGATATATATGTTGCCAGCCGTTGCGCTCAGAAAGCCATAGTAATTGCTTTTGTTTATTCAGAATGTGCAAATCACTTGTGTTGGGATCGACATAGGTGACAGCATTTTCGCTAAAAACAGTTCGGATAGTAGCTGTTGACGCTGTCAGTTCGTAAATATCAACCGATTGATAGCCGCGGTTAAAGCTGATCTGATAAGCTTTTGAACCATCTTTAGACCAGTCAAAACCATAGGCGAGGAATGTAGCTTTGGCCGGAATGTCTAATTGCTTGTATGAATTGTTAGCAACATCAATCAGTATGTATTCAACCGTTGGTACGATACTATCACCGGCAATGGGACGCTCATACTCACGTACTTCAGCACGATGGCCTTCGTCAGGCAACACTTTATACAAATACAAGTTGCGTGCTGCTCTACGGTCATATTTGCCGGCAATAATGTATTTACCATCCGGACTCCAGTTGATATCCAGCTCCAAAGGATGATCTTTTTCTAACTCAATATTCTTGGTTGAATACCATGATGGAGATACTCCATAGCCATATTTCTGATTGCCTTCTTTTGTAATCTGGACAGAATCGTTGCCCGTTTTTATCCAGATGTTGTAATCATGAATAACAGCAGATTTAGTTTTATCAGGAGAAGGGGATGATAGCTTTTGCTTGGTTTCTTTTGTAAACTTTTTTAAGGTATTTTCAGTAATCAAGTATTTATACCAAAGCTTGTTTGATTTAAAAGACAATGTTTCTCCTTCTTTATCAATTTCAATAGAGGATATTGGTAACTTGTAGGTTTCTACCTCTTTGTCAAGTTCCTTGGCGAGTAATATGACCAATTTCTCTTGGTTAAACAAGGCCTCCTTTACTCCACTTTTGGTTTGGCATTTGATGTACTCAGTCCCTTGTTTGGTATTAATTGAATACCAAAAAAAGGATGCATCTTTTACCCATTGTGGATTAACCCATGAGCGATAATACTTTTTAGTAATGTTAGATGAGATAAATTGCTCGGCTCTCTGATAGTCTGTTGTGTCGATGCTAATCTGGCCTTTTGCCGAAGCCAGATTGCATACAACACATAAAAGAATAATAAACTTTTTCATTGATTTTGATTTACTTATAAACAGTTTAGCTTGTATGATGCATGTAGGTAATGGATACATGCGTATATATCAATGGCTGTTAACCATGAAAATCACCAGATAGAATATAAATTATCAGAAGATCCAGCACTCGAATAAGCCCATGCCAAAGCGACCGTACAGGCTTATCAAGGCGATAGATGAAAGCGAAAAATGTATAACAAAGTGCTTATGAGTCGTTGAGCACCGATTAACAACAGCAGTATTTACGTCGTGTTTAATCATTATACATTTTGCATTGGGATGTGCAATGTAATAAATTCAAATTATTTAAGCACATTTAGTACCGAAAAATATCTAAAACCTGATTTATAACAGCAAATTCAAATAGATACAAAAAACGGTCCTTGCTACTAACAAGGACCGTTAAAATATCGTTGAGTCAATTACTAAAAGACGTATCGAACGCCAAGTGACAGACCCATATTAAAAGTTTGATTGGTTGGTCCGAACCCAAACTGCGGCATGGTGTCCAAACTGATATTGATTGGAACCTCCACAAAATTGTACTCAACACCAATCTGCCCCCCTAAGCCCAGATAAGCTCCAGAACTTCCAGATCCATCATATTTACTTTTATAACTCCAAGAACCAAGCGTGGCAGCAGGACCAGCGTACCAATTAAATCCATTTTCAATTGCCCAAACCCATTGGTAGATGCCGGAAAGATTAAATCCATTTCCATTGTTGTTTGATACGAAGCCTAAATCGATTTCAAGTCGGTTGTAATTGGAGATGCCATATTGATAGCTGACTTGCGAACCAAAAGTGTTGCCACCTCCTAATCGGGCACCAATGGCATGTTCGTTTTTAACCTGGCTAAATGCTGAAATACTTAGTAAGAAAAGTGTCAATGTTATAAAATGCTTCTTCATTTGTAATTAAGGTTAATAATCATTACTAATTGTTTCACTATCAGATTGAGGTTTAAGGTCTAACTTGAAAGTTTTATTAGAATCGATTAAACTAAGTTTATCTCATATAATCAACACAATGGTTGGCATGTGAGATAAACTCCAAAACCACAAGATTATTGTGTTCCGACAAAAGTAGTGTTTTTTCTCATGTCTGATTTAAGCTTTGTTTATTACATGAAAATTTGACAACTATAATATACAACTCAATAAAATGACAGAAGTGAATTGAAATGGAAGGAGTTACTGGCTAAGATTCGCTAGTTTTTTCTGTTTTCAGTCGATTGTGCTAATTATCGCAGATTTTTATTCATCCAATGAATTTAATTCACCTTCAGCGAAAATCCGCGATATCTGCGGGCTATGAAATTCCGAATGCGGAATTAAGGTGTTAACAATTGATCATTGTCTTTAACTTTTATTAGTTATACGCAGTTATTGTTTGGCATATTAATTGGAATAATTCTGTCAGATTTTTTTTCATAGATTTGGGTTAGGTTAGTGATTAGGACTTGAGCAACGGCTTGTAGTCCTTTTCTTTTTTAATCGACAACTAACATTTTACGAGCCAATTCTTTCGCAGTGTCTTCATCACAAAGTTCCCGAACAAGATTTAAGGCAAACTGTAGGGCAGAACCAACGCCATTAGCAGTTATATAATTACCATCTGCAATACTTGGTTTATTTTGTATAATAGCCCCTTTTAAATGTTTTTCAAAGCCAGGATAACAAATTGCATTTTTACCGTTTAATAATCCCAACTCACCAATTACCATTGGGGCAGCACAAATGGCACCGATTAGCTTTCCCGCTTGTGAAAACTCAAGGAGAATATCTTTTAACTGATCACATTTGTTCAGGTTTTTAGTACCTGGCATGCCACCAGGTAGGATCAATGCATCGAAAGTTGAGAAATTGGTTTGATCAATTAATTCATCAGCCATAACGGTTATTTCATGAGCACCTTTTACCAGTTTATCTTTTGAAATAGAAATAGTGGTAACTTTTATATTGGCTCTTCTTAATACGTCTACTGGTGTTAAAGCTTCAATTTCCTCAAAACCATCAGCTAAAAACAGGGCTACTCTTTTCATGAATATAAGTTTATAAATGTGTCGTATTTACTTATTTAAACAAACAATCATTGGCGAAAGATAGTCCGGATGCCTAAAATTGGCAACAAAAAAACGGATTGTTAATCACAATCCGTTTTTTATCTATAGTTAGATACTCTTAATTATCGTTCATAGAGATCAAGAATTCCTCATTTGATTTTGTTTTCTTCATTCTGTCATGAAGGAATTCCATTGCTTCAACTGCGGTCATGTCTGACAGGTAATTGCGTAAAATCCATATTCGGTTCATCATATCCGGTTCAATCAACAGATCTTCACGACGCGTACTTGATAAGTTGACATCCACAGCTGGGAAGATACGCTTGTTCGATAAACGACGATCCAATTGTAATTCCATATTACCAGTTCCCTTGAACTCTTCGAAAATAACTTCGTCCATTTTTGATCCTGTTTCAGTCAGAGCAGTAGCAATAATGGTTAAGGAACCACCATTTTCAATGTTACGTGCAGCACCAAAGAAACGTTTAGGACGGTGAAGTGCATTTGCATCAACACCACCGGAAAGTACTTTTCCTGACGCAGGAGAAACCGTATTATAAGCTCGGGCAAGACGAGTGATAGAATCTAATAGTACTACCACATCATGACCGCATTCAACCATACGTTTTGCCTTTTCTAATACAATGTTAGCAACTTTAACATGACGCTCAGCCGGTTCATCAAAAGTTGATGAAACTACTTCAGCATTTACACTGCGTGCCATGTCTGTTACTTCTTCCGGACGTTCATCAATCAAAAGGATAATCATATATACTTCCGGATGATTAGCAGCAATTGCATTGGCAACATCTTTAAGAAGCACTGTTTTACCAGTTTTTGGTTGAGCTACAATTAATCCCCTTTGACCTTTACCGATTGGTGAGAACATATCTACAACACGTGATGACAGGTTTGCCATTGGTCCTGATGTTAAGTTAAATTTCTCATCAGGGAAGATTGGCGTTAAGTGATCGAATGGCACACGGTCGCGAACATAAGCAGGTTGGCGACCATTAATTTGCTCCACTTTAATCAAAGGAAAATATTTTTCTCCTTCTTTTGGAGGACGGATAGTTCCTAGAACATTATCACCGGTTTTCAGCCCGAATAATTTAATTTGCGATTGAGAAACGTAAATATCGTCAGGTGAATTTAAGTAATTGTAATCAGATGATCTTAAGAAGCCATAGCCATCAGGCATTATTTCCAATACACCAGAAGCCGAAATGATACCTTCGAATTCGTATAGCTTTTCATCTTTACGATCTTGAGGACGACGGTTGTCACGACCTTTTTCACTCTGGAATCTGCGCTTGCCACCATCATCTTGCTGTCTACTGTCGCGCTGCCTGTTGTCACGATCGTCACGACGCCTGAATTCTCTCTGAACTTCCTTTTTTTTTTTTATTTTAGCTTCTTCTACTGGCTTATCT
>NZ_CEXQWX010000227.1:0-7586 GCF_982718395.1 Carboxylicivirga sp. | reverse complement strand
AATACTTCAATCTTCTGAATTTCGTGAGAAGTACGGAATCCATCAAAGAAGTGCAAGAAAGGCACGCGCGACTTGATAGATGTTAAGTGAGCCACAGCAGACAAATCCATTACTTCCTGTACAGAACCTGTTGCCAACATTGCAAATCCAGTCTGACGAGTCGACATAACATCTGAGTGATCACCAAAAATTGAAAGTGCCTGAGCAGCCAAACTACGTGCACTCACGTGGAATACTCCTGGAAGAAGCTCACCTGCAATTTTATACATGTTAGGAATCATCAATAATAATCCCTGTGATGCTGTAAATGTAGATGTTAAAGCACCAGCCTGTAATGAACCGTGAACAGCTCCTGCTGCACCAGCTTCAGACTGCATTTCTTCTACTTTTACTGTCTCACCGAAAATGTTTTTTCTTCCGGCAGCAGCCCATTCATCCACATTCTCCGCCATGTTTGATGACGGCGTAATTGGGTAGATAGCAGCCACTTCACTGAACATATACGCGATATGTGCAGCGGCGTGATTACCATCACATGTAATAAACTTTTTTTCTTTAGCCATTTTATATACTCCTAATAATTAATTGGTTATTTTAATTATATTGATTCAAATAAAATTCTAATACAAGAAACCAAACAGCCACAATGGAATCTGATTTTCTTCACCCACCTCAAGCATATGGTGAGCTAAATATTCATTTTCTCCAAGTGACTTCTTCAGCATTTTATCGTCTCCCACATGGAACTCCAACTCATTATTCACTTTAAAATCACTTCCTTTTGAAACATTCACCTGATGACGATAACCAACCTGGTTTAAAAAGAAAGTTCTGTTCATATTAAGTTGGCTTACTTCTCCGTGAGTTACCGAATGATAAACATTAGGGTTTTGAATATAAATCCTTGAAGGCTTCTTTGTTGACTCACTATCTTCATAAAGCATGTTAATTAAACGCCCGTTCTTAAGGTAATTCAGATAGTTCATCACTGTAGCCCTTGACGTTTCAATCTCCTGGCTTAAACGGCTCACATTGGGTTGTAATGGAGCAGACTTGGCAATAGAGTAAAGCAATTTACGCAATTTGGGCAAATACTTCAATTCGATTTGCTCCAGGTAAGATATATCAATCTCTAAAATCAGATTGATATTTTTCACCACATTCTCCAGATAGTTTCTCTTCTCCAGAAAAAACGGGTAATAGCCATGCTCTAAATAATCATTAAAATAAGCCAACGGCCGTACTTTTGAAGTAATCTCACTGCTAATTTCCTTATGATTCTTTAAGATGTCATCCAGCGTGTAGGATTGAAACTTGTTCTTGGTCGCCAGGTTCAGATTTTCACGAAACGAAAAACCATCCAGACGATACACAGCAACACAATCTTTCAAATCCGGGTTTTGATCCACTAACCGCATTACTGCTGAACCGCTGAACACGATTTTCAAATCCTGAAAATTATCGTAACAGTACCTTAATTCTTTCGACCATTCTGGATACTTATAAACCTGATCAAGAATAAGAGTTTTTCCTCCTTTCTTTCGAAACTCATCGGCAAAAGAGATAATGGTTCTTTCTGTAAAATAAAGGTTATTCAGATTGACATACAGACAACTTTTATTGTAACCAAAATGCGATTTAGCAAAATCCAATAAAAAAGTTGTTTTCCCAACTCCTCTTGCCCCTTTTATTCCAATCAGCCTGTGATCCCAATCAATTTCATTCATTAATTCACGGCGAACTGGTGTACCAAGATGCTCTAACAGATATCGATGTGTTTCAAAAAATGATTGCATTCTTTCAGATTATACCTACAAATCTAAAATCTTATCGGAAATATTTGCAAACTCTACATTACAATTTTGACAAACTCCTGCAATTTATAATTATTAAAAATAAAGCTAACAACACTTTCATTTTCAATCATAAATTACAGAATTATTTCCATATTTAAAGCTGGTATTTTTCTTTATTTGAAGAATACAATTGTCTTTAAAGCTCATATTCTTTATCTTATGAACTTCGCTGAGTTTGCGGACTAAATCTGAAAATGATCTTCTTCATAATTTCGATTTAAAGTCAATATTCCTATAAATATCACGAAAAAAAGCCGCTCCTTTTACTTAAGAAACGGCTTTAGTTGATATCAATACTTTTTTAAAACTCCAACCGATAGCTAAAGAACGGATAAATCATGGTCATTCCATGCGGCACCACTTTTTGTTTCTCAAAGTCATATGCCCAACCAAACATCTCCTCGGTCATTAGTAAGTTTTTTGCCTGCAATATCAACACATGAGAAACCTTATTTCGATTAATACGATAATTAATAGCTAAATCAACAAACAGTTTATTTTCCTCCTGCCATTCGAAGGCGCGAGTTTCATCTAAAACAACCATTTCAGACGCCTGTGATAAATCCTGATCAGGTGGCGTAAACCTATTACCACCCATATAAGAAATCTTAGCATTGATACTTAACAAGTTGTTCTCACGAACTTTCCATTCTTTACCTCCCAACAGGTTAACCACCATATTCCTGTTATAGGACGTATTGCGCTCAATTCCATCGCCGCCTACGTATTTTGAATCGAAGAACGAGCCTGTAAACATGTAGTAATAGCCATTCTTCATATAACGTTCCAAAGTAACATCCACACCAATATTGGTTCCTGTACCTTCGTTTGTTAACAGCTCATCGAAATACATATCCCATTGGTAATTTATTAATGATTCAGAAGAGCCGGAAATAACTGGTACATCGTAAAGGCGCTGATAATACGGTTCCACTTTCAGGCTCATATTATTGGATATTCGCCAATCGTAAGAAAACACATAATGGTCGGCTTTGGTCACTTCTAAATCAAGATTCATGTAATCACCTGATTCATTTTGTGCTAAATAAAAACGTAAGGGCTCCAATCGACTATGTTTACCATAGGCCAAACTAAATGAATGTTTTGGAACAAAACGCCAGGTTAATCCAAGACGTGGTTCAGGAATGACTTCACCATTCATGGCAAAATAATTGACATTTAAGCCGGCATTAATATCAAAGGTTGGCTTCAGGCGAATCTTACTTTGTGTATAAGCCTGTAACATATACTCATTGCCCGATTGTTTAGCTACCTGAATTAATTCATCTTCAACACCTGGATTTGGATTGCCTTGCACATCAATGTCAAAACCAAGGTTGGTATAAGCCACACCAGTTCGGTTGGTATGACGATTTCCAAATTTATGGTTCAGGTAAGAACTCATTATCAAACGGTAATTCTTCTCATTGTGATCGGCTATCGGGATTATACTCCCATCACGCTGTAATTGATCACTCACATTGGTGAATCCGTCATAGGCTCCAACCACCGAAGAGAATATGTAGCTTTGTTGCCCAAGGTTTAGTCGATGATTAACACCACCTGCTGCAACCTCAGAACCAGTATCGTATTGGTTATTATCCCAAGACGTTGTCCACTCATCCGGATTTTCATCAGGTTCAAAAGCCACATTGCTTCTGCCACCAATCCCCCAAACAGAGAATACTCCGGCATTTTGAGTTGGTAAATGCAACTTAAAACTCAAATCCTGATAGTTAGGCAAGCCCACATCCAAATCAGCCAATTGTCCAACCAATCCCATTGTTGAATAGCGGTAATTGAATAAATAAGAAGCCTCCCCTCCTTCTTTAAATGGTCCCTCTGAACCAATGTCAATGCCTTGACTCCCTATCTGAAAAGCTGATTCGCGCTTATCATTATTCCCTTTTCGTAATTTCATATCGAACACACCAGACATGGCATTGCCATATTCTGCTGGAAATGCGCCGGTAAAGAAATCAGAGTTATCCAGCATATTAACACTAAAAACAGTTTCGATACCTCCTCCATTATTGATACCATTCAGATGATTCGGAGCAGGAATTTCAACACCTTCCAATCGCCAAAGCAAACCTTTAGGAGAATTTCCTCGCACCACAATAGCATTGTCATTGACTCCCTCCGCCATACTTACACCAGCAAAAGAACCTGCAAGACGTGACGGATCGTTCCACCCTCCGGCAAAACGCCCGGCTTCCTCTACTGTAAAAGAACGCGCCGATAAAGTAGCCATGTTATTTTGCGCCTTATCTTTTCGTTGCTGAGGTTTGATCACCACCTCTTTCAATTGTTCAAATTTTTCTTTTAGTGCTACATTGAGCACTACCTCTTTTCCTGAGCCAACCAACACCTCAGACAATATAGCTGGTTCATAGCCCATAAAACTTACCTGAATCGTATATCGTCCAACCGGTACTTCTTCAATATCAAAATACCCATGCATATCTGTAATTGTTCCCATCTGCGGAACTGTTTCGAGCACCACAACATTAACACCCGGAATACTGATCTCTGAGTCAGCATCAATTACCCTACCTTTTATCGTCTGCACCGGATTTTGCCCCTTTATTTGCAAAACACCTACTATAAAAAGGCACATTAAAACACTTAAAGCTTTCTTAAAATTAATCATCGTCGTTCTCCATTTGATTTTCATTCCGTTGGCAAAAATACAGGCACAGATCGTTTTAAATGTTCCAACTTATAAAACAGAACACATCCTACAACACTAGAATACTGCCGCTTACCAATTAGAAGAACCAGATTATAAATCCGAACTAGCTTTTTTAAATTCTGACGGAGTCTGCCCGGTCATTTTCTTAAACGTGGTATTAAATGAAGTTTTAGAACTGAAGCCTGATTCGAAAGCGACACCCAGAATAGATAATTTTTCGTTCCCGCTATCGGACAGCATTTGCTTGGCTTTCTCGACCCGAAATGCATTCACAAATTGAAAGAAATTAACATTGAAGCCTTTATTAACTACAAATGACAAGTGGTGTGGTGTCACATCCAACATTTCTGCGAGCTTTATCAGATTCAATTCACTATCCAGAAATAGTTCTTTGTCATTCATTAAAGTCTCTAAGTTTTCTTTTATCTCATAAACTTTATCGTCTGCCAACAATTGGCGCTTTGGAGCTTCTTCTTTAATTTCTTCATCAATATTAATGGCATTTTTAACGGCCAAATCATCCTTGGGAAATATTTCCTTTTGTTTTAATGAATTATAGGTAATAAAAAGAACTACAGCCAACACCGTTGCATTCATAAACAGGTTGAGAGGTAAATTAAAAAAGATCAGATTGAAAACACCAATTACAAGCACGAGGGAAATCATGGCTATAATTATATATTCTAACCAATTGAGATTTATCTCTTGCGTGGAAGAGGCAAATTGCTGAATGTTTTTTTGGTGTTTCCTAATCCTCAAATAAGAAAGTATGGTAAAAAGAAGCGCATTAATTAACACAAGTATTAATTGAACCAGATACATGTTCAGAGACAAAAAGTCATCTGTTACTTTTATAACCGCGTATACAAGGGGTAGAACCAAGTACTTGGAAAAATCCTTGGACGGTTTGTAGGCCGGAACCGTAAAGTGACACACACTTATAAAAAACAGAAGTGGTGTCAAAAACTGAATTACAGCTACTATCAAATAAGAGCTTATATTTATGTCTTGATTGGTAGTCAGAACATACACTTCATCAAACCAATATGAAGCCCATAATAATAAAAGCCAACCAAACCATCGATTTGCCTTGATGTTAACTTTCATGGGGTTTGACACCAAAATAAACGAGAGCAATAGCAAGGAACCAAATACCAATATTTCAATCAGATGTAAAATCATTTTAATGTGCATCATTTATTCAAGGTCGATAAAGATACAAATATTCATTACTAGCTATATGAAGCGAGTGTTAGTACTAAGTGTAAAAATGTTTAGTTTTTTAAACAAATGACACCTCCACTTTATAAAAGCTCGTGTTAGTTTTACAACATAAAATGAAAAATCGACGAATAACGAAATGAATCGATTTTTCCCGAAAGTTCCGCATGGTAATAGAAAATAAAATTTAAGCATATGAAATTACTGTCACACGTATTTTTAATGATTTCATTTATTGGTCTGCTTTCGTGCAGTTCCAATATTACAAATTACTCAGCTAAAACATTGACCATTGATTCGGGTTGGGAATTTAGCGAAGCAGGTAAAAATGACTGGCGCGAAGCCAAAGTACCTGGTTGCGTACATTCTGATTTGCTGAATCATGATTTAATCAAAGATCCTTTTTACAGACTAAACGAACATGATTTGCAATGGATAGACAAAAAGGATTGGGAATACAAAACTACTTTCTCTGTTGATCCGCAAACATTGTCTAAGGGTAAAATTGAGTTAAACTTTGCCGGACTAGATACCTATGCTGATGTATATCTGAATGATCAATTGATCCTTAAGGCGGATAACATGTTCAGAGGCTGGAAGGTTGATTGCAAAAGTATACTTAAGGAAGGTGAAAACAGTCTGAAGATTTATTTCCACTCACCCATCAAAGTCGGATTAGACATTTACGACAATTACCCTTATGTGGTTCAGTCTTCTCCCAATGACTTGGCTAAAATCGGTAAAGTTCCAGGTGAAAAATGGGTAAGTCCTCATGTTAGGAAAGCACCTTACCAGTTTGGTTGGGACTGGGGACCACGCTTAGTAACCTCTGGGATATGGGAACCTATCACCCTCAAAGCATGGAATTCAGCCCAGATTATTAACATCCACACACAGCAAAACACGCTTAATGATGAAGTGGCCAAATTGACTTCGGTATTTGAAATTGAGGCCACCCAGAATGAAGAAGCAAGCCTGTCGATCACAATTAATAACAAGTTAGTTGCTGAAAACAAAGTTCAACTCAAGTCAGGAAAACACAGTTACGCGGTTGATTTCAACATTGAAAATCCTAAACGCTGGTGGAGTAACGGATTGGGTGATGCACATCTGTATCAACTCAAAGGTCAGCTAAATACCAGTGCAGGCAATGAGACTTACGAACACACGTTGGGATTAAGAACGGTTGAATTGGTGAGAGAAGATGATGAGGTAGGTCGCTCCTTTTACTTCAAACTTAATGGTCAGCCTGTATTTATGAAAGGTGCCAATTACATTCCCAACGATGTATTTCTTGATCGTGTATCACCAGAAAAGTACGAGCACATTATTAAATCGGCAGCCGATTGTCATTTTAACATGCTGCGCGTTTGGGGTGGCGGTATATATGAGAAAGAAATATTCTACGATTTATGTGATCAATACGGCATTCTGGTGTGGCAGGATTTTATGTTTGCATGTAATATGTACCCAGGAGACCCCAAGTTTCTTGAAAGTGTAAAGCAAGAAGCTGAATACAATGTGCGTCGTTTAAGAAATCACCCTAGTATTGCCCTTTGGTGTGGTAATAACGAAATACTTGGCGCCTGGTTTGGTTGGGGCTGGAAAGAGGACAACGAAAGAAAACAACCAGAAGGCGCCAAAGCTATGTGGCAAGCCTATAAAGATATCTTCCTCGATGTACTTCCATCTGCTGTAGAAGCACACGATTCGGCAAGGCAATATTGGGCATCAAGCCCGCAAGCTGGCGACACAATCAAAACCAGTAAAATCGATGGCGATGAGCATGACTGGCGTATCTGGTTCCAGGATGT
>NZ_CEXQWX010000226.1:0-7771 GCF_982718395.1 Carboxylicivirga sp. | reverse complement strand
TATAACCAATACCAATACTATTTAACCTGATGTATGATGCATTATCAATATTTACAGAGCTCAATCTGTACAAACCAGATCGATAACTATTTTGTGCCTGTTCAGGTGTTTCTGGCAATGCCGGTACATTAGTTATCAGCTCATCACCCGGTTTTCGCCAACGATCAGCCAAAGTTGAATAACTATTACTATACAAAGCCTGTGTGTAACTTGGTGCCGGCATACGCATTTTATGGCCAAAGCCATAACTAAAGTTTAAGTTCGCCGACCAGTTCTTGTACTTAAAGTTATGCATCATACCACCATAGTATTTTGGTGTGGTTATACCTTCATAAGCAAGTGCATCAGGCGAGGTAACAACTTCACTATAGTTAACCACATCGCCATTTTCATTATAGATCTGAGCTTCTCCTTTTTCATTCAAACCAGCCCACTTATAGCTGAATAGATGATACAATGATTCTCCTTTAACCGGACTGGAACCCAAATAGGCTTGCGCTGAGTTTTCGGCTAATTCCACATCAGTTACTTTATTGTAGTTATAACTCACGTTGAAGTTGATGTCCCAGCTAAATGCACCTCTAACGGCAGATGCATACAGATTAAAATCAAATCCCCGGTTATACATGCTGGCCGTATTTAGTTTAGCACTGGTAAATCCGGTCGTATAATCTAGCTTGGCTATACCCAAAAGGTCGATACTATTGCGGTTATAAGCTTCTAAACTACCTGATAACCGATTGTTGAGCATGGCAAAATCGATACCTAAGTTCCATACTTTTACACGCTCCCAACGTAAATATTTGTTTGGTGGATTTTCAATAAATGATGCCTTTTCGCCAGTTAAGAAACTCTGTCCTGTTGATATTGTCAGAACAGGAAAGGTTGTTTTGTCAATATTACCATTTACTCCATATGTAGCTCTTAATACCAATCTATTAAGCACATTTGATTTGAAAAAATCCTCCTTATGAATCTGCCACGATGCACCTGTTGACCACAGAGCATTTTTTCGATAATCGGCGTTAGCACCAAACAAGTTAGACTGATCCTGACGTGCACTTAAGGAGAATGAGTACTTATCTTTAATAGAGTAACCAATATTGGTATAGAAGGAAGCATAACGATCTTCGTTATATCTTTCGCGCGTACCTAATACATAGCTTCCCATGGCACCTGAGTATGTAGGTGTTATAAGTAGTTCAGGCCAATTAACTGCATCCTCATTGTACAACGTTTGCTCATCGTAACCCACTTTTTGATTATATGCGTATGATGTTGTCTGAACATTGATTTCAGTTCCAAAAATCATATCCAGACGGTGCTCTTCAAATAGTTCTTTATTAACGGCGAGCTGGTTACGAAATGCCCAGTAACTGCCTTTGGTTTTGTGTTGAGATAAGAATCCGCCTCTTGGCAGTTTTTGTGATAACATTCCGAATTCATCGATAACAGTAAAACGATTCACTAGATTGCGCTCATAATAGCTGTCCTTTTTGTACAGGCCATCTGAGTTCACTGATGTCAGATTTCCTATCAACTGTGTATTAAAAGCAAGCCAATCCCTAAACTTATAATCAGCACCAATATTTGCCCGAATATAATATTCATCAAACTCATTGCTGTAATCGTCTAACTCATCAATAATGTACTCGTTCCAATTAAGGTAACCCATATCCTGATAGTGTGCTTTATGGTGCTCAGGTATATCATTGTAAACAGATACTTTATTTCCCTGTTCATCGTAGATTCGCGCATAAGGCTTACTGCTGGTAAAGTCTCTTGAGCTTCCTCCATTTTCACCTTTCTTATATGAGGCCAATACGCTTAAGTTAACTTTAAACTTTGAACTGATTTTAAACTCATTGATGGAGTTTAAACTTACTTTGCCGCTGTTAACTCCAACTTTCGCTCCTTTATCATTCTCATAAGTAATGGAGTGACGGTAGTTATTCTTTTCGGTATTACCATAAAATGCAATATTATAGGTTTGAGTGAACTGGTTTTGCAACAGGTGCTTTTCGTATTGATTTTCGAAATTATAAGCTTTCAGCTGGTTCAACTCAGCATCCATAGCCGCCTCTTCCTGAGGTGTTAATAAACCTGGAGTAGCAGCGTTTGATAAATAGTTGAGTATTATACCTTGTGCCCTGCTATAGCTTCTGGACTTATCACCAAAGTGATTGAAATCGTATTCATCAGCCGAATAATCCAGCCATCCTTTTTCGTATACAGCCTCACGCTCCAGATCAACAATGTCAGCTGCCGATGCCCTATACAAATCCGATAGATCATTTTTCTGGCTGATATTGAAACGTGCCGATACATCAACACCTTTAACACCGGCATCACGCCTGCCCGATTTGGTGGTAATAACAATAACACCATTGGCTGCCCTAACTCCCCAAATGGAAGCAGCAGCGGCATCTTTCAATACCGTGACGGAAGCTACATCATCAGGGTTAAGAGCATCTAACTCTTCTAATGAATTCATTGGGAAATTGTCTACTACCACTAATGGTTCCGCATTTCCATAGATAGTACTTTTTCCTCGTATGGTGATTTCTCCGTTATTAACCAATAGCCCCTGAATACGCCCGTTTAACTGATCAATCACCGATGTATTAATAGTAGCTTCAATGTCTTCGGTTCCCAACTTGGCAAAAGAGCCGGTAGCACGTTCTTTTGAAATGGCTTGGTAACCGGTGACCACCACTTCATCGAGCCCTTTCACTGACTCAACCAATACAATGTGTATTTCTGTTCTGCCTTCAACCTTCACTTCTTGTGTTACAAACCCAAGACTTGATATTTCCAGCACCAAGCCCTCTTCTTCAGGAGCTTCCAACTCAAACGTCCCGTCAACAGCAGACACACAGCCAGTGGTAGTGCCTTTAAAACAAACAGCGGCAAAAGGCAAAGGCTCTCCCTTTTCGTCACTAACAGTTCCACGAATGATGATTTTCTTTTCAGGCTGTTGAACCATAGTAACAGGGCTCTCTTCACGCTCAACCAAAACGATTACATCATCAATAATCTTAAAATCAACGTTTGTGCCATCCAGACAATGCTGAAGAACATCCTTTATATCCGAATCCTTCGCATTAATATCGTTAATGCCCACCTCTGTCAGTTTACTTTGCGCATAAACAAAATCAAATGCACTGTTTTTTTTAATTACCTCCATTAACTCCTGCACTTTTGCATCCTGCAGCTTCAGGCTTAGCGTTACATTCTGAGAGTAACTCTTTGCTGAAACCTGTAATGCGGCAATCGTCAAAAGAAGAAACACAATTTTCATAACCCTTAACATTCTGCCATAATAATTCCCGAAAGGGAAACTATGGCGTAGTTTCACTTTTTTCATAAATTTGTACTTGTAGTTAAACTTTGTATTCCATTGGGGGAATACTTTTATTTATCACAGGAAATGTTCGCAGCATTTCCTGTTTTTTTATATCCCTACCTTTTCCAAAGCTCAAAATAATGGAAAAGGTAATTCATGACTACTTCCTTATATCATGAAAGTTTTGTTCATTTATTGCACCACAACAGTTCTGTTATCTATCTTAAATTTAATGTCAGCTGTCAACTCCAGCTTACTAAGTATATCTTCAATTTTATCATATCGCTTTAAACGTGCATTAAACCTGTATTCCTTATATTTTTGACTTGTATAGAATATATCCACATCATACCATCTTGCCAACTGTCTCATAATAACATCAAGGCGTTCAGCTTCCCACATAAACTTACCATCTTTCCAGGCAACATAACTGCTTGTTTCAACTTCTTTAACTTCAATTGTATTACCAGTGCGTGAGTACATCGCTTGTTTGCCAGGCTGCAAAGTATATAATGGCGTTATCCCGCCAGAACCTTTACCATAAACCTTTACTGATCCTTCAACCAGTGTTGTGGCAATGCTTTTCTCATCGTCATAAGCCATTACATTAAATTGTGTGCCAAGAACCTGTATGTTTACCTTATCAGCTTCAACTATAAAAGGGTGGTCTTTGTTTTCTGATACTTCAAAATAAGCTTCTCCTTTAAGTATTACTTTGCGTTGATGACCTGTAAACTTCACCGGATAGGAAAGTTCAGATTTAGCATTCAACCATACTTTGGTTCCATCAGACAAAATAATGCTGTATTCACCTCCAACCGGGGTAACTACCTTGTTCATTGATGTAGTTTGGTTGTTAACATTGCCTGCAATATATGACAAACCGATGCTATCATTAATGATGCTTGTACCATTGATTTTTTCAAGCTCTCCACCTTGCTGTTCCTTTAAATCAATTGCAGAACCATCGGCTAAATAGAGTAATGCTTTTGATTCCCCGGGATGAATTACTTCCATTTGTACTGCTACCTGGTCATTTTGCTGTGTTGAGAAATGAAGGACTCCCAAAACAATACTTATTGGAATAGCAATCGCTGCTGAATATTTAAAAACCTGAAGTAATATTTGCCGTCCGGTTTTCGACAGACGCTTCTCTATTTTCTGACGGGCAGAAATGGTGTTATATGCACTAAAATCACTGATCGTGTTAAGGACCAGTTTAGCTTTAATTTCCTGGTAAAGCTGTTTATTCGCCTCATCTGACATTAAATCCTTCAGCTCTTCTCTGTCTTTTTCGGTTAATGCGCCAGACTTTTCAAGAGCCATTAATTCAGCGAGTTTCAGATATTTTTCAGTGTCTTTCATTATCATCATATATTGAAGGAACACGCCAACTCAAAAAGCGGGTGAAAAAGAATTTATTTTTTTGAATAGTTAGTGGTTAAATGGAGTATTACGCACAAAGAACCAAGTATAGAGTATCAAGATGATTTACATGATATAAAACCTGAATTTAGCACTTAATACGATTCTTCAGTTGAAATAGATATTTAATGTATCATACTTTCAGTGCTTTACCTTTTTTTCACAATATCGCAGAGCTTCACCCGGTACTTCTATGTTAAGGCCACTCCTAATGGAAGCCCTGTAAGGGCAATACATATTAGCATAGTCCCATAGGGCTATGATAGCAGATAAAAATCGTTAGTTATGTCCCCATAAATAACAGCAGGTCTAAAACGGTTTTCAGTTTCTGACGCATTATTTCATAGCCTCTTTTCTTCTGCGTTTTTACTGTATTAAGTGAAACGCCTAAGTCTTCTGCGATTTCATTATTCGTCAGCCCTTCCATGCTCAACCGCATCACTCGTGAACACTTAACCGGCAAACTGTTCAGGGTTTCATGAATAATACGTTGTGTTTCAACCTCAACCATCTGTTGATAAAAATAGCTTTCGGTGTCTACCTTCGAGGCGTAATCGGCTTCATAATTATCCTTTACTTTTGCATGCCGAATAACATTCAGACATTTATTGCGTACAGCCCTGAATAAATATGCTTTTATGGCTACTAATGAATCAAACTCTTCAAATGATTCCCATAACTTAATAAAGCTCTCCTGAACAACATCTTCTGCTTCTATATCCTGATCAAGAAATCGCTTGGCAAACACACACAAACCTCCATACATGATATCAAAAAGATGATTATAACTCAACTTTTCACCATTACAAAGGTTTATTGTTTTGTCAGAGATCCTGGCCATAGCAGTTTATTACAGCTACAAAGAAGATGAATTTATTATCAAAAACAAAGATTCGTTTTATTTCTTGTTTAGTAATAAACTCATCTTTACTGCATATAAAACCGCAATAATCGAATGGTTAGTTACATTACAATCAGTGTTTTTCAATCTTTTTAACTAGTGATACATTGTCGTTATAAAAGTGGAAAAGATAAATGCCTTTATCCAGTGAACTAATATCAACTTGTGAAACCACGTTATCTTGTCTTAACACCTCCTTACCAGATAAATCGTATATAACCAAGCTATAAGCCAGTTCAGAATCCAGCCTAACGAAATCATTGGCAGGGTTGGGGTATACTAATAGTTTTTCGGTCGCGTGATCACCAATATCAGTACTCTGGCTGGTTAGCTCAACAATGTGTACCTTATCGTCCAGCGTTTGATCAAATACTGTTTTCAAAATTGAACCATACAGGTTTATTTTATTATTAATGATCAGGTGACGTGGTTTAAAAATAAATTTGGCATTCTGCCAGGGCTGCCCCTCCATTTTTTGTATGGTTTGTTCTGTTTGCCAATTCACGCCATCAGCAGATGAGAAGAGATATTGCTGGTCTGCCACATAATCCAAACGTGGATTTCCGGTGTCACTTACCTTAAGCAGCCCACTGCTCACAACCACCACTAGTTTTCCTTTATGAACAAAAGGACGAATATTCCCCAGATTCAGGTGGTCAAAATCTTTCCATGGTACATCATCGGTTGCCAGTTGCCAATTAATCATATCGGTACTTTTTAGTACGCGGTTAAGTATGCTAAAGGTTGATGCAATACGACCCCCTATCAGATAATAGGTATTATCCAATTTTAATACGGAGTGTTCATAGATACCTTCCCTGGACTCGTCAACGCCTAAAAGCGCATCACTTAAGCTACCAACCTTTTTCCAGCTTATCCCATTGGCTGACTCCCAAACATCCTGGTACAGAAGCCAGTTTGTGGTTGAATGACCGCCAATCATGTACATTTTTTGATTATGCACAGAAACTGACATTGCCAAACGAGTTTCCCATGGTGCTTTATTGGTCACCAGAGTCCAGTTAATACCATCGGAACTTTTCCAAATGTCATTTAAATATCCTGACTGATTGTCGTTCTTTCCTCCTATTATCCAAAGATGATTATTAAATACTACCAAGTTAAAATTACACCTGGCACTCCACGCCGCATTTTCTTTAATTTTAGTCCAGTTTTCACCATCAGTACTTGTCCATATGTCGTTATAATATGTCTTTGGATTAAAGGTTTCCGGTTTCTGGCCTCCCATAAATAAAAACTTATTATCAAACTCAACCATTTCAAACCCAACTCTGGGAGGCAGGTTCGAGTTTTTCTGCAATTCGCTGTATGTATTGGTTTGAGCCTGTAAATAAAAACTCATTAACAGGATAGAAAGAATTGTTGTGAATCGATACTCTAACATTATACTTCAATTTATTAATATATTGATCTTTAACAGTATTGATTTAGAATTAATACTGTTCTAATCCTTATTTCTAATTTGACACTTCGCCCAAACTCAATTTCATTTTCCACCATGACATAAAAGCTGTAGCAAAAAAATCCAGGCTCCATGTGCTTCGTTCAAAAACTATGATAGATGACTGAATTTGTTTAAACTCATCCCTTCCTTAATTGGGTTCAAACAAAAAACATTTTTTTATTGTCAATAAGCAAAGCTCAATTATAAAAGCCATCAAAATTAAACATATTTGAATAATTCAACTTTATTTTATGGCTCCCGGTTGAGACCTTTTGATATCGGAAGTCCGCACATGTGAATAAATTCAACAAGCCTCATATCTTTTCAATGTTTTCATTATCATCATATTTTGAAGGAACACCCTAACTCAAAAAGCGAGTGAAAAAGAGTTTATTTTTTTGAGTAATTAGTGATTAAATGAAGTATTAAGTACAGAGTATCAACAATCAAGATGATTTACAAAGTTTAACACAGAAGTAGAAGTTTCCGTATAATCAACTATAGAAACAAGAAAACCCGGTAATTGGCACTTACCGGGTCGAGCTTTACAATATGGTTTTAATCGAGAACCAAACTGTAAAGATTGATTATAACGAATAAACTGTGCCTACATACCTGGAATTTTAAAGGGCGT
>NZ_CEXQWX010000225.1:0-8048 GCF_982718395.1 Carboxylicivirga sp. | reverse complement strand
AATCATAAAACGCTTTTGGAAACCCGAAAGCCTTTAAATACTGCAGTTAAAAACTTATTGAAGATGATTGAACTTCAGCAGGTGGTGCAAGAATCGGATGCCTTTAATGCAGTGGTGAATCAGATTGATAACCTGATTGCATCCAGCATGTCAAGTGCGCGTTTATCTAAATCATTAAGCGACCGAATTGGTATTGAGGGTTAGGGGCCCAAAGTAAAGGGATTGCAGATGTCATTGATGGTAATATTTTTAAGATATCTATAATTAGTCTTAAAAAGAAATCACTCGAGTCAGGTTGTAATTACCAGACTTCAGTGACACGTTTTATACTAGCATAATCTCTATACAATTGAAATGAAGTGAATGTGAGAATAGAAAGTAGGGTGACTGACGGATTTTGAAAGGATATTAGGCTGGTGTCAATAATACAACTAAATGCCAGATGATAGAGATGTTATGATTTTTATATTTCATCATATAAAATGTGGACAATAGTGTCCTTTAACAAACTAAAAAAAATAGAATGAAAAAATTATTATTAAAGACTCTAATCTTAATTGTTATGAGTGGATTATTTCTTTCATGTGAGAAAGAAAATGATTTAATTATTAAAGATAAAATGTTATCCAATGTTCCAATGGAAGGTGTGGTAATTAACACAATTACCACTGATGTTCTAATCAATTACCTAGGGGATGAGTTTATGGCTAAGTTTGATGGTGAACATTATTATATAATGGGTGATATTAAGATTTCAAAATATGATCTTGAAGAGCATAATAAACATTCAAAGCTAAAAGCGGCTGGTGTACATAGTAGGAAATGGCCGAATAATATTGTCTATTATACAATTAACAGTTCAGTGCCTGATCAACAGCGTATTCATGATGCAATTGATCTTATTGAAAGTTCTACTAATGTGATGTTTAAACTGAAAAATCAGTATACTTTAAACTATATTGAAATAGTGTATGATTCTGCAAGTACATACTCAAGTTCGATTGGAATGAATAGAGGACGTCAAGAGATCGGTATAGCTGATTGGGCGACTTATGGTAATGTTGCCCATGAATTTTTACATGCTCTTGGTGCGTTCCACGAGCAGAGTAGAGTGGATAGAGATGATCATATTATAGTGAATTTTCAACATATAGAATCTGACGAAACTACTCAATATCAATATAAAAAGTATACTGAACAAGGATATAATGGTTATGATTATGGTGCATTTGATTTTAATTCAATAATGCTGTATTCCTCCTCTTTTTATAATGGAGGTTGGTCTATGACTGATTTAGATGGTAATCCATTCTTTGCTCAAAGAAATAATTTGTCTACAACGGATAGGCAGCATTTAAATTCTTATTATCCATTTATTGATGTGACAATTAAAGGAAGTACGAGTTTGTTAAATATCAATAAAACTGGAGAAAGCTTTTCATGGACAGTGGATTTTGGCAATAATGCTAGTACCGCTTGTGAATGGACAGTCCAAAATGGTGGGATAGAACTTGGAGCTGGTTCTGGAACATACAAAACTTTATATGCTCATTACGATTCTAGCCTTCGTAATGGTCAAAATGAAATTTGTGTATTGCGTGTTAATTGCCCTGCAATAAACTCAAGCGCTTCTATTCAGATTACCGTAAAAGATGGATATAAGTTATATTCTTGGGATTCTGGAGATTTACCTCCAATTGATTTGTAAAATGTTTTGATACAAAACAAATGATCTCAACTATAATGCATTTATTTACTTATAGCTTTTAATAAAGGAAATTCAATTCTCAACTTGTATTGAATAACAATCAATTTTTCTTTTAACAAAACAAACCCGCTACCTGAATAAAGTAGCGGGTTACTTATCCTATATAAAAACCATAGGTTTTCTATTAATCCACTTACCTCTTGTAAAGTCAGGGAAATATTGAGGTGCACTGCCCTGAGCAATCGAAGCTTCTGATAATGGAGTAATTGCACTCCAAGCCGCTGCATCGTACACATCCAGTGCGGGTTGACGCTTTTCTTTCACGGCATTTACAAACTCACGGGCTACAAAAAAGTCCATACCGCCATGTCCACTGCCTGCCGCTTCCTGTTCGTATTTTTTCCAAAGTGGGTGGTCGTATTTATCCTGGAAAGCTTTGAAATCATCCCATCCATGCCCTTCACTCTGCCCTTCAATAAATATGCGTCGCGTACCATAATCAAAATCTGTGATGCCATCGGTTCCTTGTACTCTGAATCCTAATGAATAAGGGCGAGGCAGGTTACAATCGTGCGTGACGATAATGGTTTCACCATTGGTTGTTTTGATGGTTGACGTAATCACATCGCCTTGCTTCCACGGTAGTTTAGCGTGAGGATGATCTTTACCGCCTTGTTCTTCAATATAATCTTTTAAGCCTACGGCCTTGGTAGCTGTCGATGTCAGGTATAAGAAACGGTTGCCGCGATTGATATCCATCATTGCTGCAATTGGTCCTACACCATGAGTTGGGTATACATCAGCATTACGTTTTAAAGAGTGTTGAGTTCTCCAGGCAGCTTCTCCGTGTGCTCCTTCACCAAATGCAAGGTCTTTATTAAACTTCACACCCAACAGGCTGTGAAGGTAACCACATCGTCCGTGAACAATTTCTCCAAACAAGCCTTGCTTCACCATATTCATCACTGCCATCACATCGCGACGGAAGTTTACATTTTCCAGAATCATACAAGGAATACCCGTAGCTTCAGAAGTATTAACCAAATCCCAGCATTCTTCAATGGTATTGGCTGCTGAAACTTCTAAACCGGCATATTTACCAGCTTTCATGGTTTTCACCGCCATATGTGTGTGCCACAACCACGGAGTTGAAATGATCACACCATCCACGTCATCTCGTTTCAATAGCTCTTCGAATGCGTAGTCGCCCTTCGTGTAAGAGGTTATGTTGTTATGACCATGCTTGGCCAATAGTTTTGTAGTTATATCAATTGCTTTAGGATCAATATCGCAAATGGCTGTAATATCTACTCCCGGCAATTGAGCAACATTTCTAACGTGTGCCCGTCCGCGTCCTCCAACACCAATAAAGGCAATATTTACATTCCCGTTTTTTTTACTTTTACTCTTTTTAGCACCTGCATTGACAATATGGGGTGCCACAGCTACACCTGCGCTGACCACGGTAGCTTTTTTCAGAAAATCTCTTCTGCTGGAACTCATGATTTGAATTTTAAGTTGAAATAATGGTAGCTAAAATATAATCAATTACAGGAACAAAAGGGGGGATAAAGGGGGGAATAAGCTGTAATTATTCTCAATTTAAAGTGTAGCTAATCAATCAGGTGCTGATAACTTAGTGAAAAATCTTCACCATATAAGGCTGAATAGTGTTTGCAAAAGTGGTTGTACTCATCCTTAGCCATTCCGTGCTTACCAACCGAAACCAATTCGTTTAAGAGTACTTTTAAGGCAAACTCGTTTAACTGATCAAACAATAACATGGTTTTAGCCAACTGAGTTGCCACCTCTTTATTTGATGCGTTTTTGATTTCTTGATAAATGCTGGTCAATAACTCAATGACTTCTTCAGTAAGCTGATTTTTGAAAGGGTCGAGCCATTCGGCATGCGTATTCTGCAGAATATTTCCTGGTTGTATCAAAAACAGCAAATATTTTACATCCTGCATATTCAATTGTTGATTATCTAATTGCTCTTTGATACGAGCTTTGTATAATTGAAAGGCTTTTATGTCCACAAATAGATCATCTGCGCAATCGATCTTCCATTTTTTATCCTGATAAACAATATTAATCCCTTCAAAGGATTGGAGTATTTTCCGAAGCCGTTTAATATTGGTTCCCCTATTGTCCTTTGCCTTATCAGGCGGAAATCCTGGCCAAAAGGTTTCGGTAAACTGACTGACATGTACACCTTGCTCACTCTTTAAAGACGATAGTATTAAGTAGGTGAGTATTTGTTTTAATAGTGGCGAGAAACCAGGGATGGATTTCTCATGACCATCCACAATCCATTGAAAGGTACCAAACAAGCGAATACCTGTTGTGATTTCAGGTAATTTACTAGTAGAAACTGGCTCGTCAGTTGATGTGACTTGTTGAGCCGGTTGCTTACTCTTCTTTTTTCTTCGTATCTGTAAATATAAAAGAATCAGAACTAACAGGATTACTGATGCAGCAGTATACAACATTGTGGGATGACTACCATCAATGTTTTGTTGATATAGTTGTTGTACTTCTCTTTGCGATAAGCCACGATTCCATATTTTCAGATCATCAATACTGCCATAAAATTGTTCGCTCCATACGTTATTACCAATCACTAAGGCATGATCATTAGGATTAATTTCGGATGTGACAATCTCATCAACCTTAGTACCGTTAATATAAAATCTAACGGTGTAATCTGGCGAAAACACCACTGCCAAGTGCGTCCATTTGTTGACCTGAATTTTATCTTTCACAATATGATCACGTATGGTCGCAGTTGTAAAATCCGGGCTGGCTTGATGTAGCTTAAATGAGAAAGAAGAGCCAAAACCTACTATGCCATTATAGTCGTGTATACTATAGGGCTTAATCCAAACCGAAATACTGATTGGTGCATTGAAATTCAAAGAATTCTTTTTACCATAATCAATAAAAGAATTACTCTTCGAGAAATGTAAAACAGTGCCTCGATCACGATCTTTGATAAACTTGGCACCTTTAAGTATACTGCCGTTCCAGTTGCTTTCCATCTTATTCTTTTGATCCCCGTCAAAAGCAAAGCTATATACCAAATCATCCTCCTCACGCATGTCGTAGGCATTAAAAAGCCGTGGATTATCTGACATGAAATCATGATGAATAACTTCTCCTGGGCTGATCTTGTAGCCATGTTTATGTGGCTTATAAACTGCACTGGATTTAAGCATTGGAAATGAGAATTGAGCCGGAGAAATTACACCTCGAGCGTGATTCCAGTATATTTCATTCAAACCCGAATTATTATATACAACTTCGCCTGAGAATCTTTTTACTTGGTTTAGAGAGTCTGCGATATGGTTTAATTCCTGAAAGGGCAGGTGAGATGAATAAATGAAATTAGGTAGTTTACCCGTCGTATTCCATGAATTTATGCAATTCCGTAAGTACTCATTACTTTTTGAAGATTGAGATGAAAACAATACCAGTCTGTTTAATGGCTCTTTACTAAAACGGTCTTGGTACTTTAAATTCTTTTTGATTTTATCTGCAGAAGTTCGGGTAATTTCATCTTCATAAACAACCAAAAGCGAGATGTTGTTATTATCTGATGATTCACCAATAACTTTCTTTTCAGATGGACTATAAACTGAATATTTGTTGCTGAATTGAATATTCAGTAGGTGATTTATGCTGTCTTTGTTAATGTCTCCCGTTATGATGAGAGTCAAGTGTTTGTTGGTGTTTTCTTCTTGATATTTAATGAATTGTTTAAAGACATGTTCAAGTGATAGGTCAGGGATATTAGTGTTTGAAACAGTATAGCTTTGTTGCTCCTGTTTTATCTCAATAATAAAAGATTGAGCTCCAGCCTTAAGACTTTTGGGGATATCATTTAAATTAATTTCACACGAGAAGGATTGTTGAGAGATAGAATGTGAGTTGGCAACACTATAAAATGTTCCGAGAGTTGCAATTATAACTGTTATCCAAATTCTTAAGTAATTCACCAGTATCCTAAATTTAGTGCAAGGGCCATAAAGATATACATTAATCTATTTATTAAGCATTCTGTAATAACAAGACAAGTGTTTTTGTACCTTTGAACTCATCGAAAAAATCGTTAAAGCTTCCGCATGTCAGAAAATAACTTAAATAAGTTCTTCATAAGTATTGTTCTACCGTCTTTATTAGCTATTGCGCTATTCATTATATCTTTCTATTTCATCTTTCTGCCCGAATTTGAAAAGGCCATAATGGACGAAAAAAAGGAGATGATTTCAGAGCTTACCAACACGGCCTGGAGCTTGTTTGAAGAGTATGAAAATGAATATCAAAAATCAAATTTAAGTCGCGAGGAAGCGCAACAACAAGCCATCAATCGGGTAGCCGAGATTCGATATGGCAGTGAACGAAAAGACTATTTTTGGATTATCGATCAACAACCGCAGATGATTATGCACCCTTATCGTCCCGATCTGGTTGGAAGTGACTTAAATAATTATAAGGATCCCAATGGCAAAAAGCTTTTTGTTGAAGCTGCAAGGATTGTCGAAGATACGGGTGAAGGTTTTATTGATTATATGTGGCAGTGGAAAGATGACGCATCACTTGTGGTTCCCAAGTTATCGTATGTAAAGTCGTTTGAACCGTGGGGTTGGGTAATCGGAACGGGTATCTACCTCGATGATGTGGAGGCAGAGATTAAAAGTTTACAGAGGTGGTTGCTACGAATTACATTGGTTATATTAATCATTATTACACTTATCCTGCTCTATGTGGTCAGACAAAGCCTTTTAATTGAGATAAAGCGGAAGAATTTAACAGCAAAACTTCGTTTGTCTGAGCAGAAATATAAAACGCTGGTAGAAGCTTCAACCGAAGGAACCATTATGTTTTTGCAAAAGAAAATCATCTTTGGTAATGTAAAATTCAGTGGCTTGTCAGGTTATGGTATTAATGAATTATACAAAAAGAACCTGGAAGATATATTTTCAACAACTTGGGAGGATATTGAAGAATCGTTTACCGATGTAAGAACAACTGTTTCTATTGAAACAAACCTTTTGTGCGCCAATGGCAACAAGAAAAATGTTGTAATTGCAGTTTCAAAGGTCAATTATAATAATCAGGAGGGTTATATCATTAGTCCCAAGGAAGTTTCTAAAAAGGTCTTGATTGAAAAAGAAACGGAGAAACTATCAAGTGAATTGCAGACTTCACTGTTATTAATGAAGCAGCCCATCAAACATTTGGTTCAGGAACTACTTTCCTGTCCGGCTGATATGACCATTCAGAAGGCAGCTGAAATGATGACCAGGAATAATAAGGCCTTTATATTTATTAAGCAAAATGAGCAATTGATTGGCATTGTCACCGATAGTGATTTGCGTAACAGAGCCCTTGCTTTGGGCAGGGATATACAAAGCCCGGTAACACAGATTATGACTTCACCAATTGTGTCGATAGATGAGAATGCATTGCTTTACGAAGCACTCTTGGCATTTAATAACAAGGAAGTTTCCTACCTGATGACCTTAAATGAGGATTATGAGTATACTGGCGTCATCACTTATCGTGATGCAACAGCATTACAACAAAACACGGTAGGCTATTTTATGAAGGAAATTGAAGTAGCTTATACGATTGAAGAATTAAGCGTTATCCATAAGAAAGTACCGGTCTTGGTTAATGCTTTGGTAGAGAGCGGTGATAAAACAGCCAATATTACAAGGATCATCACATCAATAACCGATGCATTTACGAAACGTGTTATTGATTTAGGTATTGAAAAGATGGGACCACCACCATGTGAGTTCACGTTCATGGTCTTAGGCAGTGAGGGGCGTATGGAGCAAACTCTGACAACAGATCAGGATAATGCCATTATTTTTGAAGATCAGCCCGAAGAAAAGTTGACCACTGTCAAATCATATTTTGAGAGCTTGGGTAATTATATCTCTGATTCACTGCATACCTTAGGATATAACTATTGCAAAGGTGGTATTATGGCCAGTAATCCAAAATGGACCCAACCATGGTCGGTTTGGAAAAGCTATTTCGATAAATGGATGGATACAAGTGATCTGGAAAGTATTGTAGAAGCCGGCATCTTTTTCGATTTCAGAGGTATTTATGGCAATTACTCATTGATTCAGAATTTAAGGAACGATGTATTGGAAAGCGTGCAGACCAAAGGAACTTTCTTATCAGGTTTGGCGCAATCAGTAGGGAATTTTAAGTCGCCGATGAGTATTTTTGGTAATATTGTTGGTAATGATAGTTCGTCAAAGGATAGCGCTGATCGCGCTGCAGGAGGACGGCACCTTGTCCGGCCGCATGGCCAAGGACG
>NZ_CEXQWX010000224.1:0-8079 GCF_982718395.1 Carboxylicivirga sp. | reverse complement strand
GATCTTTGCCAGATCGCATAACAAAACCAATGTAGATTTTGGTGTTTATGTACCCGGTGATTTTCATATTGATCCAAACCTGGGATTTCAATGGAATTGGGTGAAAGTAATGGATTTTAATACCACAGCCGACTTTGAAGCAACTACCTACGGTTTTGGTATGACACCAACAATGGGTGTTGCAGGTGGTTTTATTGTTTTAGATCTGAATTGGAGTTGGAGCGATATTCCGGAATTGGATCAGCCGGCCAAGGTATTTGTTTTTGGTCCAAGGGTTGGTAAAAACTTTCAATTTGGACATCCTGGCCAGAGCCTGGCTGTGTGGGTAGGTGGATTTAGAGTAAAAATGAATACCGGAACTTCAGGTTCATTAGGTATTAACGAAATTTTACCCAACTTAGACGATCAATTACAAGGAGCAATGGAAAAAGTGTCTGACGGACAAGTAAGATTAGATGAATGGTGGAGTGGTTTAACGCTAGGAGAAAAGGCAGATCCAATTAATATTGCTAAATATGCAGCTGCAAACAAAGCTTTAAGCGTTGCCGGAAGTGCTCTTGATGCCGCATCAAGAGCAGAAACAGTACAATATTCGCTTGATAAGCGACAGGAAAAAATGTGGAATTTTGTTGTAGGTTCCCAGTATCAGTATAATAAAAATTGGGCAGTTCGGGCCGAATTAGGCTTTCTTGGCTCACGAACTCAAGTAATAACAGGTTTACAATATCGATTTGGATTATAAAAGAATATATTTCGTCTTACTAATATGCTGTTCAATAATAGCCTTTAATGGAAAGGTTAGAGCTCAGGCACATGTAGATTCGTTAATTGAAAAGGGACAATACTTAAGTGCATATGAGTATTTGTCAGATCAGTCTGATAAAACTGTTGATCTTGTTCTAAAGCAGGCTGAGCTTGTGATGAATCATCATTGGCATAGTTATATGTATCGGCAGTTCTCATTTATTAATCTGCGCGAAGGAGAAGATTTGCTTACTTTAAGAGAAAAGGAACCATATGGTGATACCCCTTTTCGATTTGCTGTTGATACCGTTTTGTTAAATCTTGAAGAAAGCTATCCTGATGATTATCGTATTAAAAAAGCTCTTGGTGATTATTATAACCGGGTTTTCTACGATTTTGGCGATCGCTGGGGAGAACGATCGGAAATATTGATCGAGAAAAGTAAGAAGTATTACATGGAGGCTTATAAATCTGGTGTTTATGATAGTAAGAGTTTGTATGCATTGGGGTATTATCAATCTTTACGCGAAAACTATTTTGAGGCTCAAAACTGGTTTCTGAAATCGTTACAAGAAAACCCTGACAATGCTTTATGCAATTATAGTTTGGCAGTCACCTATCTGTTTGATGGTTTGCCCCGTAAAGGTGTTAGTTATAGCAAAAGAGCCTACGAACTATATCCTGATTCACTCAGTAAATCTGATGCGGCTCGGATAACTGGTATTCTTTTGTTGAAAAGCAATCAGTTGCAGGAAGCAAAAGATTATTTTGTAAAGGCAGACGATTTACATGAGAATTATCGCCCCAATCAATTATACTTATTAAAAGCATCGGTACTTCTTGATGATGATTCTGTTGCATTTGAAACGGGATATGATATTTTACTGGAATCGCCTTATTCACCTGATATACCAAACGAATTAAACAGTTTGTTTCTGGAAGAGAAGAAGCAAAATCTTCTTTATGAGATCTACGATCGGATTATTCTGGCATATCATGATAATGGTGAGGTGCTGGGAAATATTCGCTTCCATTACGGGAAGTTGCTTTTTAAGGAAGGCAAAAAACGAAAATCAAAGCGAATGATTAAACAAGCCGAACAAGATTTCAGACTTGTTTTTGATGAATCGCATCAAGTATTTGATGCAATCGAACAGACGATGGAGTACTTCTGAAACAAGCGCCTACACTGCGAATTAGGGCGTTTAAAGTCAAAAAAGCACCAAGTATCAAAAAAAACTCATTTTTTAGACAAAAAAATACATTTGAGGTGGCTAACTCTCAAATAAATTAATAGTTTTACATCGGTTAAAATTTATTAAAACCAATGGTACCATTGGGTTGCCTACAACGGGAGGCAATTTTCGCTATAGCTATGCGATAATGTCTGAGAGATGCACAAACAGAATTAATTCGTGATTCTTAAATTTTCCAAAAGCTTCTCTCAGATTTTTTTATTCATCAAATCCTGGACGGATAAAACTACGAGCTTCAGGAACAAATTCTTCAATATCCCTTCTTAATTTAGATAAGTGTTTTAAAATATTAAGCGTGCTGTCTTCTTTTTGTGGTATATGCGTCAGTATAGTTTCCCAGGCATTAATACTTTGATCAATTGCTATGAGAGCAATTTTAGCTGAACCATGAGCGTCATAGCAATCTGTTTCAGATCGATTGTCTTTTACCAGGCCTCCAATGCAACGACTTATCTTAGCAGGAATAAAAAGCTGAAACCAGGAAATAGTTTCAAAGGCACACTGTACACCTGTTTCCGGCTCGGCAACAATACGGCTTTCCAGTTCCATCTGGTTTGACTCAAGCCAGCGTTTGGTTTTCTCAGCATATGATTCAGCCTGTTGTTCAAGTGCGTGTTTAGTATTAGGTATAACTTCAGTGTCATCTAAATCTGCCAAAGCATCATTAATATCAATTCCTTTTTTAGAAAGCTCTTCCTCAATTAACTCAGTAGTGGCTTTGAAAATCACCTTGAGTTGATTTTCATTTTTCTTACTATCTGATTCAGGCAAGCATTCCAATTGGCTATTTAAAGCATAAGAGCTACATCGGTTAGTGAATGAACACTTGTTACAGCGTCCATCGCAATAATTATGAATGCCTGTAATGAAATTTTCGTTCTTGGGTTGTTTAATTAAAGCTTTAAACTTTTCAACATCTTGACGTAATGCCGCATCTTCCTCTTCACTGAATTCAGGTAACAGGCTATTAAAGTCAATCATTCCTTTGCTGTGATGGTGACTTTTGTCCTCATTACATTTGAAGCTATAACAAACTTTACAATGACCGGGAAATGGACAATCGTTCTCATCGAATTTGCAGGTCTCTATTTGCACAACACCTTGCTGGCAATGAACGTGTTTTGAGTCCCAATGGTCAATAACAAATTGATATTTTACCGAATTACTAACATCTTCGGGAAACATAAATTCCCAGTTATATGCCCTTAATAATGTTTCTATTGCTTGAAGTAATTCCTTAGTTTGGCTACTGTCTAACCTATCTTTAGGTGGGAATTGGCATTTATCAATACCAACAACTTTTGAAATTCTTTTTGGTTTACCTTGCAAAAATTCGGTTGCAAATAAGCCATCTATCTCTAGTTCTTCTGCTTCCTCACCTAAATTATTGGATGCTTTTTTTGTTGATTCCTCAATTTGTTCTATGAGTTGTCTTATATATGAGTTCATTCAGATTTATCCCTTGAAAGTTGATTCTAAAAGCTAAACAACTGCATGTACAAAGTGTTTAGATCAACATTGAAAAGTGTCTTGTTTAATCTGTTATTTCCAATAGTGCAACATCAAAAATAGTGAGGGCATATGGGCCAATTCTTCCGCCAGAGCCTTTTTTGCCCCAGCCAAGTTCCGGAGGAATGTAAAACTTGTATCTGCTACCTATTGACATCATCTGAAGCCCTTCACTATACCCTTCAATCGTTTCTGTTAAGCTAAATTCCAAAGGAGTCGCATCCTTATAAGTATCATCCAAAACTTTACCTCCCAATAACATGGCGCGCTGATGAACTTTTACAGAAGAGTTACTTCCGGGTTTCGGACCATTGCTTTCCTTTATAATTTCATATTGCAGGCCCGATGCAGTTTCGTGTACCTCGGGCTTGTTCCTGTTTTGAATTAGAAAATCTTCTGTTTTCTTTCGATTTTGCCCCGCTGATCCACTATTTTGTTTTTTACCTTTGCCTTTTGCCATATAATGTATAGTTTGGCTCAAAGATAGGAGCTTTGAATTATAAAAGGACCGGTACTTGTTCATCTTAAAAAGAAAGTGAAGTGAATTTTTTTCAGGTAAGGAGTTATGTGAATTATTTAATAAAGTCTCGACATGCAAAAGGATATGGATTGCACAGTCCTTTTGTATTTAATTTGGTGAGGGATGTTTTTTACAGCAAACATTCTTACTATTCTTTCGAAGAAATTAAGGAGCTAAAAGCTGAACTTATCTCATCGAAGAAGGAAATAAAAATGGTTGATTATGGTGCTGGTAGTATGACCTTTAAAAGTAAAGAGAGAGCAGTATCAGATCTTGTTCGAAATTCGTCAATTGCTCCTAAGTATGGCGAATTATTATTCAGAATAATTCAAACTTCGAAACCTGATAATATCCTTGAGTTGGGAACCTCCATAGGGATCAGTACATTGTATTTGGCCTTGGCAGATAAAAAACGAACAGTATTAACAATCGAAGGATGCCCTGAAACGGCTCATGTTGCAAAAGACGTATTTGCTAAAATGAATTGCATTAATGTTGACCAGATTGTTGGACAATTTGAAGATGTATTACCAGGTGTTGTTTCTCAATACGATAAACTTGATTTTGTATTTTTTGATGGAAATCACCAAAAGCAGGCAACTCTCGACTATTTCAATACTTGCTTGCCAAAGGCAGGTAATAATAGTGTGTTTGTTTTTGACGATATCCATTGGTCAAAAGGGATGGAAGAGGCCTGGGAGATTATCTGCAAACATCCCCGGGTTACCGTTTCGATTGATCTATTTCAATTAGGGGTTGTCTTTTTTCGCCGTGAATGTCAAAAACAACATTTCATAGTAAGATATTAATGATAACTCTACTAAAAGTTTATATTTGTTATGAATGAATTGATCAAACAGATCAAAAGTTAATGAGATTCATTGCTCAATTGATTTGCATTATTAATAAAAAAGCACCTTCCGACAATAACTAAAATGAACCAAACAGATGAAGAACCAGGTTATTGAAATTTCCGATATAAAGAAGTTCTATTACGTGGGAGCCGAAGTGGTAAAGGCTTTACAGGGAGTAAGTTTAACAATTGATAAAGGAGAATACGTTGCTATAATGGGACCATCAGGTTCCGGTAAGTCAACCCTGATGAATATAATTGGAGCCTTAGATACACCTACAGGCGGGAAGTATGTCCTCAATGGAACTGATGTGAGCCGTTTGTCAGATGATGCCTTAGCTGAGATAAGGAATAAAGAGATTGGCTTCGTTTTTCAAACGTTCAACCTATTACCGCGATATACGGCATTGGAAAATGCAATTTTACCACTTATCTATGCGGGGATTTCTAAAAATGAAAGGGAAAAGCGGGGAAATGCAGTAATGGAAAGTGTTGGGCTTGAAGATCGAATGAATCATCGTCCTAATGAAATGTCAGGAGGTCAGCGGCAACGCGTTGCAGTCGCACGTGCTTTAGTGAATAATCCTTCTATTATACTGGCAGATGAACCGACCGGTAACTTAGATTCAAAGACATCTGTAGATATTATGAAGCTGTTTGAGGAAATCCACCAATTGGGTAACACTATTATTGTAGTAACGCATGAGGAAGATATTGCTCAACATGCCCATCGGATCATTCGCTTAAGGGATGGTTTGATCGAATCGGATGTTGTCAATGAGCGTGTTGCTTTATGACGATTCTCGATTATCAGTTGCGTATTCATTTATCTTGTTAGCGATAGAAAATCAGCACTAAAGTTTATACTTTTCTATCATAACAGGCACTAGGAATGTTCATAAGCAAATACTGATCATTAATCAAACAAATTTGTTGATAATAAAATAGCATTGGATTCGAAGTTGTAGGATTGGAATTTTTTTTTATATTCGCAGATAAATAAAACAAGAAAGAACACAATTATATTAATGTTAAATTGAGTTGCTATGTATTGGACACTCGAGCTTGCCTCTAAACTGGAAGATGCACCATGGCCGGCATCAAAGGATGAATTAATTGATTTTGCTATTCGTTCTGGTGCGCCCCTCGAAGTAATCGAGAACCTTCAGGAGATAGAGGACGAAGGAGAAGTTTTTGAAAGCATCGAGGATATTTGGCCGGATTATCCGAGTAAGGAAGACTTCTTTTTTAATGAAGATGAATATTAAGAGAGCAAAAAAGGGGCGAAAGCCCCTTTTTTAGTTATTATCGGTGTCACTAAACTGATAATCGTCGTAGGCCTTGTTGAGTTCATCCATATCAGGCATTTCAGTATGTTTAAAAATATCCCATCGATTTTTAGGTCTTATCGCATCCAACCAGATAAATCCCTGTAGTTTAACATCAGTGTCAGGTAAGAAATATGGAGGGTTTAAATTACCACTTGGATCGGTTCTTAATTTTATACCTGTTATTCTCCTGTCTCTTAAAAAGATTGTTAAGTTACTGCTTTCAGCTCTGTTCACTCCAATCACCGCTTCCTGATCTTTAGGGTAATATATTGTTTGCCCGTTTCCGTCAACATCAATACGGTATATTTCATTATTGCGAATATGCCCAACCATATTGCGACCTTTGATCTGATTATAGCTGAGGCTATCCTCTGGGGCGATAATAAACGCTGAGTTATTAAGTTCAGCTTTGTATAAAGCATTGTTTCGGCTAAATAGTTTTATAGTTTGGGCGGTCATCTGGTTATCCTGAGCCCAAATCACAGGGTTGTTATAAAAAGTATTTGTAGAATCCCTGAAGTCATATACCATTGAGTCGCAACGTCCCTGCATATCTTTTCTGAAGAATTTTACATTGTAGTAAGCTTTTACTAACCGGCTATCTTCCTCATTTAATGGGATGGCCTGCAAAGTATCAGCATGCAAATACAATGTGTCTTTCTGATAAATTTGTTGCAACTCAGCTCTTTGTGTTGCCAGTGCATATTTTGTCAACTCATTATAAAAACCATAATCCCCTGTTATAATCATGTTGTTAGTGGTGTCATGAAGCTCAAAATTTGAAAAAGCTTCACCAATACCAAGCTGTCTGTTATAATAGATGGTATCACCCAATAGAAGGTTTTCCGTGCCCTGGACATAGCTTTGTTTTTCATCTTTAAATAACTGGGCAACGTCATTCTTCGTGTCGTAAAAGCCATCCTCGCTATATATCAGATTATTATCGCTATTAATAAATGTAGGACCTAAGATGCTAGCTACCTCAGTAACTGTATGGTATTTAAGAGTATCTGAGAAGATTGTATATTGTGGGTTGTTAACCACAACAGAATCTTTAAAATGCACTTCACTCCAATCCGGGTAATAATAGCCGAGGTCACTTATCAAAGTGTTTTGGCCGCTCAATACTTCACCACCATTAAAATAATAACCAAAATTTTCAACCCGGTGATAGTCTAAGTATTCTGTAAGGACAGTGATATCCGTTTTTACGATCCGTACATTCTCACGTACTCTGGCGATTCCTTCAAGACTATTATAGGTCAGGTAATCTCCATACAGGTGGATGGAGTCATTTTGAATGATATGTACATGATTAAATGCTTGTATAAATGTAGAGTCTTTGTAATCATGAAAATAAGCACTGTCACAATGCATTAAGGTATTTTCATGTTTAAGCACAACATTACCTATAAGTAATCGCACATTCGGACCAAGCTCTGCTCTTTGTTGACCGAGGTTGGCCTTCACGATTTTGACCTTGGCTCTTTTTTGTGCATTGATTCCAAATGTTGTTATTAGGAATAGAAGGGGGATGATATATTTAATCATTTATTACTGCTTCAAATAATGTAAGGTGCAAAGTTGCTAAAAAAAAAACGTTATTTAAAAGTTGATCTTTGATGATTATTTAGGGATAAATACTGTTTTAATATCTGACCAATGGTTTTGACTTTGCACGTATTTGCTAATCAAGATTCGTTGGTTTAGTAACCTCGTACTATAACTGTAATGGTTGAACAAGGGGCGTGTAAAACTAACTCAACTTCACTTTTATGTAACTGTTTAACGACGGCCCCAAACAAATTGCCAACCCCTTCAAAAACTTTTCCCTTCCAACTTTCATTAAATCAACACATAGGCCTC
>NZ_CEXQWX010000223.1:0-8137 GCF_982718395.1 Carboxylicivirga sp. | reverse complement strand
TCTGATATACTTTTCCTCGCCTTTCAGCCACACATAGATACCATTGCTTGTTCCAATCCATAGATTTTTCTTAGAATCAACCAACAGGCTTAGGATATAGTCGTTCATTACATTATTGAGCTGAGGGTAGATATCTTTTAGGTGAGTGAATACCTTCGTTTCAGTATTAAATTCATAAAGACCATTGCCAAGGGTTCCTATCCAAAGTCTTTTGTCGATTTTTTGAGCAATAGACCAGACTGATATAGAAATAGATTCGTTGTTAAGAGTACTATAAGGGTTATAGCTGATTAATTCATTGGTTTGCTCGTTAAACCATGCCAATCCGCTACCGTAAGTTCCAAGCCATATGTTTTGTTCGCTATCTTCGAATACTCTTTTAATCACATTGCTTTTACGGTTAGATGGCATCTTATTGAAACGATGAAAAGACTCATTCTTTTTATTGAAAAGGTTCAGTCCGCCACCATCAGTTCCCACCCAAATTCGATTCTTTGAATCTTGTAACAGACTTAATACAACATTATCACTAATGCTGCTTGAATTATGAGCATGATGCTTATAATGTTGAAAGCGATTTCGTTCCGTATTGATTATTCTGATACCTTTCCCGATGGTACCCACCCAGTACAAACCATTGCTGTCGATATAAACAGAATAAATGGCTTTTGTGTCGAGCTGATAATGCGCTTTGTTGTTTTCATTGTTATGAAGCATCTCTTTCTTAACCGGGTCGATATTAATAATACCACCACCATCAACAGCGGCCAGCAAACTACCATCCTTATTTATGGTTAATGAGAGGATAATGTTGAGGTTAGAGCCGGATGAGCTGCTTTGTAAATTAAAACGTTCGTATACCTTCATCACTTTATCAAAGCGATATAGTCCCATGTTATCTGTTGCTATCCAAATACTGCCATTTTCATCATCGAGCAAAGAGTTAATTTGCATGGTAGGAAACTCGTAATTGATAAAGACCTGTTCTTTTGTGTCAAACATGCTTAAGCCCTGACCGTAAGAACCAACCCATAATTCGCCATCATTACCTTCTGTAATAGCTGAAATCATGTTAATATATGTCCCTGGTGCATCTTTTTGAGCAAAGCATGAAAAGTCATCTGTTTGCTTGTTGTAGCAGTACAAACCACCTCCCATAGTACCTATCCATATCTGATTTTTGCTGTCGAGTAATAAATCACCTATATGATTATTTAGTAGAGAAGTAGGTTGGTTGGAGTTGGCAAGGTAACGTTTAAATTTCTCTGTGTCTTTATCAAATTTATTTAATCCAAACTTGGTTCCTACCCAAATGTTTCCATCGTTATCCTCCTGAAGTTTGGTAATGAAGTTGCTGCTTAAAGTGGTTTCATCGTCACTTGTACTATAGAAGTTGTTTATTTCGTAACCGTTATATCGATTCAGGCCATAGTAGGTACTGAACCACATATACCCTCGACTGTCCTGAATGATACAATTTACAGAATTATTACTTAAGCCATTTTCAGTATCTAACACATTGTATCCATAGTTGGTGTTTTGGGCACTGATACTTGGTAATAAGAGACATAACAGAAAGAAGAGAATTGTGGTAATATGGCGCATAATTGCTGATTATTTTATGGGATGTGAAAATATAAAAAAATAGATAATGCTGGCTTTTCCTTTCGACTTTTATAAAGAGTGCTTTCAAATGTTTTGTATTAAAAGCTATTGTCTTTCAAAAGCTAAGGATGTAATGGTTGGGCTATAAACCATACTGATGTAGTTTATCGTTCCATAGGTAGTACTTTTTACACTGCAGGTACAACCGGTGTTTTCAGCGCTTATAATGAATCTCCGGCATAGAATCCGGGTTAAAGAACGTTAATTAATACCTAAAGGTGTTTTTTATTAAACCAAATAGACATTTGGAGTGTTTATTGATGAAGTTAAATTCGAATTGGGAAAATAACAAACTAAAGAATTTTAATAGAATATGGAAAAAGAAGTTCCGACGGCTAATAAGATTAAAACTGATTTACATGAGATATTGGATATTCGTCATTTGACGGATAGTACATTTGTAATGCGCATAGAAAAAAAGGATTTGGAGTTTGAAGCCGGTCAGCATGTATGTGTAGGACCACCAAATGGTATCCATACACGTGAATATTCGATTTACAGTGCTGAGCAGGATGACAGCCTTGAGATATTGGTAAAAGAGGTGGAGAATGGCCTTGTTTCACCGAGTTTAAAGAAGCTTCAAAAAGGTGGATATGTTGTAGTGGAAGAACCTGTTGGCTATTTTACTATCAATAAAAATTTACCAGCTGATCAGGAATATGTATTTATTGCAAGTGGTACTGGTATTTCGCCATTCCATAGTTTTGTGTTGAGTAAGCCGGGTCTGAATTATACTTTGTTACATGGTGTGAGAGAAGGGGAAGAGGCTTATGATGCTGAAACCTATGAAGAAGATAGGTACGTCCTTTGCACATCGCGTGATAACAAAGGGAAGTTTAACGGACGAGTAACTGAATATTTAAAGAAGAATCCTTTTGGAAAAGAGGCGCACTATTATTTGTGTGGCAATTGTAACATGATTCATGATGTATATGACATTCTTGAAGAGCAAGGAGTCAGTACCGATAATATTCATGCAGAGGTCTATTTCTAGCGAGTAGGCTAGGTGTTTGATCTTTTCCAAAGTTTTAAACTTTGGAAAAGGTGTAAGAGAAGTTATATAGTTAGCAGTAAAAGAAAATAACAGTGAAATATCATTTAGTTACATTGGGCTGTCAGATGAATCAATCGGACAGTGAGCGTGTAAAAAGGGTGTTAGATGGGATGGGTGCCCAATGGACCGATAATGAGGAAGAAGCCAATATTATTGGCATATTAGCCTGTTCGGTACGTCAAAAAGCAATTGATAAAGTTTATTCTAAAATTGCCAACTGGAACAAGCGTAAAGCATCGCAAAACCTGATTACTTTTATCAGTGGTTGTATTTTGCCTGCCGATAAAGAGAAGTTTTTAAAGCTGTTTGATATTGTATTTGCCATGCGTGAACTACCTCAGTTTCCGCAGATGCTTTCGCAGTATGGTATCACAACACCGGCTGGGTTGGAACGTGACAACCTAAATCCAAAAGAAGAAATGTCCTTCTTCTGGCAGGTGAAACCAAAGTATAACAGTTCCTTCGAAGCCTTTATACCGATTCAGAACGGTTGTGATAAGTTTTGTTCTTTCTGTGCCGTGCCATATACGAGAGGACGGGAGGTAAGCAGACCATCGTCTGAAATTATTGATGAAGTAAAAAGCCTGGTTGAGAAAGGTTACAAGTCAATTACCTTATTGGGACAGAATGTGAATTCATATGGACTCGATAAAAAAGGTGATGAGATAACTTTTGCTGAATTATTGGAGGAGATTGGTAAGATTGGAGAGAACTCAGAAAATGTATTTTGGGTGTATTTTACATCGCCGCATCCCCGCGATATGGGAAGAGAAGTGGTAGAAGTGATTGCCAAATACGATTGCCTGGCCAAGCAAATTCACTTGCCTATTCAATCGGGAGATGATAAGGTGTTGATCAAAATGAACCGGAAGCATTCGGTAAAAAAATATAGGGAAACTGTAACGGCTATTCGTGAGTTAATTCCGCAGGCCACTTTGTTTACCGATATTATAGTTGGTTTTTCGGGCGAAACGGATGCTCAGTTTCAGAATACACGTAAGGCCTTAAAAGAGTTTCAATATAATATGGCTTATGTCGCCATGTACTCGAAGCGCCCGGGTGCAGCATCCTACAGTTGGCCCGACGATGTGGATCTGAAAATAAAAAAAGAACGATTGGCATTATTATCAGATGACTTAGCAGAAGTGTCGGGTACATATAATGCGAACATGGTTGAAAAGGTATTTCCGGTTTTAGTCAGGGATACGGACCGGAAAAAGGGATATCTGAGCGGACAAACAGAAGGTAAGATTACGGTTCGTTTTGCATCAGAAGATCATGCATTAATCGGTCAAATTGTGAATGTGAAAATTACTTCAGCAAGCAATTTCTCAATTGAAGGCGAACTGGTTGAAGTAAAGGAGTTGGTGGGGTAAAGATGAAGAAGAAAGTTGGTTTTAAAACCTTAGGTTGCCGTCTTAATCAATTTGAAACAGATGCATTGGCATCTAAGTTTGTTGGCTTAGGTTATGATGTGGTAGAGGATAGCAAGGATACCGATGTGTTTGTGGTTAATACCTGCACAGTTACTAATCAAAGTGATCAGAAATCGAGGTATGTGGTAAATAATGCCTTAAATCATGGCCATTCAGGTATGCTTATTATTACGGGTTGTATGGCCAATCACCACAAAGAGCAGCTTGAGAAACGCTATCCCAATGCCTATGTGGTCGATAACCAGCAAAAAAGTGCTATACCTCAGCTGGTGGAGGCGCATTTTAATAAAGAAATTCTACCATCGAACCAAAACCAGGGAGGCGTATTTAGCTATGCTCCTGCAGCTGATACCTTCCATACCCGCAGTATGATTAAAATACAGGACGGATGTGATAATTTCTGCACCTTCTGTATAATCCCTAAAGTAAGGGGACGGGCCATCAGTCGTTCGGTCAATGATATTATTGAGAATATTAAGCAAGTTGTTGGTTTTGGATATAAAGAGGTAGTGATTACTGGTGTTAACATCAGCAGATATAATCATGACGGCCTTACTTTTTCAGGACTCTTAAAACAAATCGTAGATATTGACCTTGATTTTCGGGTGCGCATCTCATCCATCGAACCAGACAGTTTTGATGATGAGTTTTTCGAATTGTTAAAGCATCCAAAGATTACACCGCATCTACATTTGTGTTTACAAAGTGCATCAGAGTCGGTACTATTACAAATGCGCCGGATGTACACCTATAAATTATATCAGCGAATAGTAAAACGTCTTCGTACCATAAATCCACTTTTTAATATTACTACGGATATCATTGTGGGCTTTCCGGGCGAAAGCGAAACCGATTTTCAAAAGTCGGTGGAGGCGGTTAAAGAAGTCGGTTTTGGTCATGTTCACACCTTTAAATATTCAAAACGCGAAGACACCCGCGCAGCAAGGATGACCAATCTGATTCCGGAAAAAGAAAAAACAAAGAGGAGTGAAGTAATCAGATCAATTGCCTTGCAAACAAAAATCGAATATCGAAAACAGTTTATTGGTAAACAACAACAAGTATTAATCGATACGATTAATGGAAGTATTTCTAAAGGGTATGGCGAGTTTTATATTCCTGTAAAAGTAAATCAGGAGCTTCGAAAGAATCAGCTATACACAATGCAAATTGTCGATATTGAAGAACAAGGTAATGAGCCTTGCTTATTGGGCATGTTAATTGATTAATTCACTTTTCTTGAATAAAGTAAAGTACGGCCTGCTTTATTCTTTTAATCCTTTCTAAAAACATCTAAGCTTTTTCAAAAGGCCTTCTGGATAAAAAGAAAGGTACCCTAATTTGAGGCACCTTTCTTATCTTAATTACAGGAATCTGATTTTGGAGACCTACTAAAACCTTATTGAATCTTTGTTTTAATAAAGACTTCCATTTCAAACATTCTTATTATTGTTGAAGAATATTCAGGATCAGTTTCCGGATTATCGGCAACTGTTTCAAATACATATCTGATTTTACTTGCTGGGATGCTTTCGTATAAACCAGTCCAGTTGTTACTTCCATCTGTTACATCATCTAATAGAACCCATTCTCCCTCTTGGAATACCTCCAATTTGAAATTCGTTATTGGTGTATCATCGTATATCTTCACTTGCTCAACAGCATGTTCTTCTTCCAAATCAATTTCTAACCAATGTCCGCCAGCCACTCTTGCATTGATCCACCTTGATGCATTATCACCAATTATGCCATCTACAGCTTTATCTGCTGTGTAACTATCATTTAGAGTGGGCGATGAGGTAGCTGGTTTATTCAAGGCAACATTCACATACTTTTCAATGGTTGGTGTAACAGTTGGCGCCCTGAAAGTATCCATGCAATTAACAGGTTGGTAGAGCGTTGAATATTGCAATGGCGTATCAAAATTGGGTGTTGAAATAAAGACAGGTTCTTCCAACTCTTCCACGGTAAACGATAAAGTCACATCTTCTGTACCATTGTTATAATATACCTCAAGTCCCTGATCAGTCTCATTTAACGGAGCACTAAATTGCATGTAGATGCCTTCTTCAACTAATTCAAAACCAAGTAAGGTGCGATTGGTTAATGAACCGGCATATTTCTCACCATATACTTTGCCAACAGTATTAAAGTCAATTGAATATGTGCCCGCATTATCATCCGAAATAAAAGTAAAGGTAAAGTCACCTTCTGCTACAGCTTGATCATCTTCCAGAATAAAACTAAATGGTGAACCGGGAACAACCTCTTCTACTGCAATCCTTGTTTCTCTGTTCATCCCAAACTCTACCCAATTTATATTAAGATACTTAACGCGTTTATCACTTAGATAGCAATCAAAGCCTATTCTTTGATCACCACTGGTTACATGTGCAGAATCAACTTTTCCAATGTAATTGATTTCTCCGTCTTTCATCCATTCCTCATGCAATTCATTCATATCTTCACATGATGCAAACACTAATAACAAAATGAAAGAGTATATAAAATATAAATATCTATTCTTCATCGTTCATTGATTTTTTTTGTCCCCAAAATCTTAATTCACCTAACCACATACGGTCCGTGTCTCCCCATGATTCAACAGAAATAAAACGGACATACTGATAGAAACCGGCATTAATATCAATTTCGAACTCCATACCTGAAGCAAAATATTGTTCATCCTCTTCTGTTGGAGTATCATTGGCATCACCACCGGATGGCTTTTGATCTATCCATTCATCAATTACTTCCCATCCTTCTTCGCTAACTGGATCATTGGCTACAGTTGGATCATTTGTTCCTAACAATCTTATATGTCGTGGTTGACTGTGAGCATATATAAAATCAGGTCGGCACCACATTGTAAAACGACTATATTTAATTTGCTCATTGAAATCCATTGTAAACCAAACCGGGCCGCCCTCAGTATTTTTTATACTATAACTTTGTTTTCCTGTATTTCCATCCCAAAGTACCGAGTATGGTTCACTATACGGGAAAGAGAAATGTGGAGCATGACTTAACTCACGAACCGCAGGACTGCTAACCTGCTCTTCAAAGAATGGAGTAGCAGAAAAAGAGATTGTGTCGGTTCTTAAACCATATTGATCACGAACTAAATACGCAAAGTTTGTTTCCACAGCCTCCAATCCTCTCACTGCTTTTTCCAGACTTTGTGCCTCAGTATAAATGTTTTCATAAAACTCGAATTTTTCAGTAACTGTGTTTTCTCTTAAAAACTCGATAACCACCTCTTCTTCTTCTTCATTGGTCCACTTTAATTTAACACCACCAAATACTTCCCACCATTCAATGCTTGCAAGTATATCGTGAATGGGATTATCCAAAGGTTCTATTTCAACTGTCACCGGATTACCAATATTTTGGCTTTTATCAACTGCTGTTAATTTTATATTTACCTTTTTCTGTTTTGAAAAGCCAGGCAATTCCATACTATTAGTAAATGACGAACCTCTTACTATTGCTTCTTTACCTAAATCATTGATGTATGAAGCCTGCACATAAAGCAAATCAGCATCGGTAGGTGGTACGTATGTAATGACACTTAATCCTGGCTGATTTTGCACCTGAACGTCACTAACCATTCCCGGGGGAGTATCATCAACAGGGAATTGTCCCCGGGAATCTTCTTCTTCGCATGACACAATGACAAGTGCCATGAAAACAATTAAGTAATATCTTATATTTTTCATATCTACTTGTTTTACCACAAAGGATTTTGAACCAGATTATCGTTTACTCTTATGTGCTGGTTAGCAATTGGTAAAAGATAATCTCGCGTAAAGAAATTTTGCTGTTCAAGAGTTACTATTTGATTAAAGGTTGCTGCTGTTTCTCCATCGATGTTATAAGCCTGAATTGATTTATTCATTGGTATATCTGCTGTTTTCCATCTTCTGAGATCGTAATAACGCTTACCTTCAAAGGCTAGCTCTGCTGTACGCTCATGCTGAAT
>NZ_CEXQWX010000222.1:0-8238 GCF_982718395.1 Carboxylicivirga sp. | reverse complement strand
AAAACGTTTAAATTTTCGCTTATTATCATCATCACTTAAATTGTAATAATGTAAAGCCTGTTGGTAATATTCTATTGCTTTTTGATAATTCTCAATTCGGTCATAAATCATACCAGTATTGTTGTATGCCCTCACAAGCCCAATATGATTAATAATTGCAGCATATCCTTCAATTGCATTAAAGTAGTCTTCCAATGCCTCATCGTAATTACCCAGGTAATAGTTGGTTGACCCATTCTCGAGCTGAAAATCCGCAGTCCACTTTTCTTTTTCCTTATCTATTGCCAACTGTTCGCCTTGTGTACCCCATAATAATGATTTTTTCAGATCATATTTCCTGGTAAGTTTAACCAGTTTCATTAAGATAGGGAGGCGCTCTTCTGCTTTTTGAACGTTATTAAGCTTATAAATTAAGCTATCTTCACTAATGATGTCATTTGCATTTGTATCCAATATACTGACGCAAAAAATGCAGCACCATACACTCAAATATATTTTAAATGTGTTTAATTTCTTCATGCGATTCCCTCTTATAACGATACACTAAGATACTCATTTAAATCTAAACAAATTTAATGCCGTTAATTATTTGTGTGCTCTCACTACCCTAGTGAGAGGTGTTAAGTGTCATAAAAACAGAATTATAGAATTTTTAAAGAGAGGTTGTATTTGCTTCTTCTGCAATTAAAACTAATCCATGCTGAGGTTTTGTGCTGGGCATGAGATGTGCTGAGATGGTGTTTTTTTTGAAGTAATCCTGAATAACTAACTTCTTTGTACAAGTCCTAAAATTTCTAACTCATAACATAAGCTAAGGATGTGTAGCGAGATTAACGATAAAGAAATCTACCGCTTGATAAAAAAACGGGAAGAAGAGAATAAAGTCTTTAAGAAACTTTTAAAGCAACTAGAGATTCAAAATAAGAAAGCAAATAACGGTAAGAAAAAACTCCGATAGAAAAATCTACAAAATGAATACATCTACTCGATCAGCAAAATACATTATTGCGTTTTTAAGTATATTTCTTTTTACTAATATATTATATGCGCAAAAATTACAAGTATATAAAGACGGGCAGCTTCAGGGAACTTTTAAGGTTAAGTTAAAGCCTGAATTAGTTGTTTCTCCTGCAGGATTAAAATCAACAAATATTAGTGGTTACTCCAGGGTTGGAATTCAGGCCATTGATCAATTGAATTTACAATATCAGGCTGTAAAAATGGAACGATTGATTCCATATTCTCCCAAACATCACCTGAAACATCAAAAGCATGGTTTACATCTATGGTATACAATAAGTGTGGACTCAGAGGCCGAGCTTAATCAGGTTATTAAGGCCTATGGTAATTTGGCTGAGATTGAGAGAGCAGAGCCATTTTATGAAAAAAGTCTGGTGCCACATTCTTTTACTGAGGTTTCGAGCTATGCCACTGCTAATTATAATAATACAAGTGCATCTCCTTTTGATGATCCTCGTTTTGATGATCAATGGCACTATCATAATACCGAAGATAATCCTGGAACCCCGGGTGCTGATATTAACTTATTAAGAGCCTGGGAAAAGCAGGTAGGTCATCCGGATGTAATTGTTGCGGTAATTGACCAGGGTGTTGATTATAAGCATGAAGATTTGGCAGCCAATATGTGGGTTAATGAAGCTGAATTAAATGGTACTCCAGGTGAGGATAGTGATGGCAATGGTTATATAGATGATATCTATGGTTTTGACTTCGTGAACATGGAAGGCGACGTGAAGCCCTTAAACCATGGTACACACGTTGCCGGTACCGTTGCTGCAGTTAATAATAATGGTATTGGAGTAGCAGGAGTGGCAGGTGGTTCTGGTAATGATGATGGGGTTAGGATAATGGCCTGTATGATCATGTCTGATAGTGGTACAGGAAGTCCTGAAGCTGCTTTTGTATATGCAGCTGATAATGGAGCTGTAATTGCACAAAACAGTTGGGGATGGAATGAGCCAGATATTTACGAACAATCTATCTTAGATGCAATAGATTATTTTATTGAGGAAGCAGGTCAGTATGAAAACAGCCCGATGAAGGGTGGCGTTGTAATCTTTGCAGCAGGTAACGTAGGACTGGAAGGGAATTATTGGCCTGGTTGCTACGAAAAAGTAATTGGTGTTGCAGCTACGGGTAAAGATAATGAAGTTGTACCGTATTCAGTTTACGGCGAGTGGATTGATATTACAGCACCTGGAGGAAATGTGGATAATGGGCAAAGTTATGGTGTTTTAAGTACAATGCCAGGTAATAGTTATGGATTCTATGATGGCACATCAATGGCTTGTCCACATGTCTCGGGTGTTGCAGCTTTAATAGCTTCGGAGTATAAAGGTCCTGAATTTGATAAAGACATGTTAACGTCTCGCCTGTTAAGTGGTGTTAATGTCATTGACACCATGGAAGTAAACGGGAAATATGTGGGAAAGGTAGGTTTAGGAGCAGTAGATGCTTATTTGTCATTATTACAGGATAATGGAATAGCTCCGGGTCAGATCACCGATTTATCCAATGAAGGTACATCAAATACATTCGCATATTTTTCATGGACAGTACCTGTTGATGAAGATGATGATAAACCAAGTTACTTTAAACTGTATTATTCAGAGGAATCATTTGATGAAAGTAATCTGGAGGATATTGAGGATATTCGAATAAACAACCTTCAATCTGCCGGAGAAACTTTTAATTACGAATTAAGAGATTTAGAACCGCAAACCAAATATTTTATTGCAGTTTCTGCTATAGATAGATGGGGTAATGAATCGCCATTATCGGCTGTAATAGAAGTAGAAACAAATTCAGGGCCTGTTATTCAGTTAGACAAGGATGTGTTGAATTTTAATATTGATGTAACCGCAGATACCCTTTCACATCAGCAGTTTACCATCACAAATACAGGTGAAGGTTTACTTAAATGGGACCTGAAAGCTCATCACGTTGAGAATATTGACATTTATACTACACCGCAACCAAGGAAGTTATATAATGTTAATATCTCTGAAATTTCGACTCCTTCTACTGAAGATATTAAAGTTAACTATAATAATCTGCTAACACCATATGCACAGAAACCTGAAGATCGGTATATGCACTATTTTGATGCAGACCTTTTAATGTATACTCTCGCAGCAATTGGTGAATCAAATACTGACTTAACTAATTCTTCAGCCGTTCATTTTGAGATATTTAATCCTATTGGTTGGAACCTGACAGGAGCTGAGGTAGGCTTGTTTTTTGATGAAGCACCAATGGAACCTTTATATGTCGAAGTATATGAAGGTGGTGATATTAACACCGCCAGGTTAATCCATTCGCAGTCTTTTACGGTCGATCAGACAGGATCGTTTTTTCATGCCATTGATTTTGATAAACAGATGTTCTTTGAGCAGGGAGACGAGTTCTTTCTTGTTTTCCATATTCCACCAGGCCACAAGTATCCTTTCTTAGGATCGCAAGGATTAACCATGGGCTCAACAGACCATCAGTATTTTAGTACTGATCAGGGAGTGACTTGGAATCTTCTAAGGGATGTCTATTATGACTATACAAAAGTTTGGGATGTTGTTGCATTAAATGAACTGGTTGAGTTGGACACCTATATGAAACTATCTCCTACTTCAGGTTACTTAAATCCATCCGAGAGTGCTACAGTTGATTTAACTGTAAATGCTGCTAAACTGATAAATGGTAATTATAATGCCAATGTTGATGTGTTTGGTGACGGATATGAAAATAACTGGAAAACACTTGAATTGGATTTTGATGTAGTTGGTCAGACTCATCAGTTGAAGAGTGATGCTATTATCAACTTTGATAATGTTTTTATTGGCGAGAATAAAACAGAAACCATCACAATTAGTAACATTGGATTAGGAGCTTTTGGCGATGATAGCAGTCCGCTTGATATAGTGATAGATGATGCCGATTTCAAATTGGTAGGAACAATGCCACGCGTTGTACCTGGCGAACGTGAAATTGAGTTGTCATTCTACTTTGCGCCAACAAAAGAAGGTGCCATTAATTCCAAAGTAACAATTACCGATCAAAATGGTAATACACATACTTTCCATTTATATGGAGCTGGTACACTTCCGGCAAAAGCTGTTGTAAGCCCACTAACAAGCTTTTTAGAGAACCTGTCATTGGGAGATACATACGAAGGTGAATTTTACTTACGTAACGATGGAGATTATCCTTTACAATACTACGTTCCAAAGTTTGCTGATGGATCAAATATGCCTGATTTCGATTTAAATTCCATTCATAATTTTGGATATGTGGGTGGTGAGAAAGTGCCAGAACCGGGTGAGGAAGCATTTGAATGGGTTGATATTCAGTATTCAGGTGTGGATATTACTGATGTATTCAGATTAGATGGTAGTGTGGTCTTAGAAGAGGCACTTTTAGGATTTAGCTTCCCATATTTCGGTAACGAATATGATACCTGTTATATTTCTAACCAAGGGGCGCTGTCCTTGGCAAATAATGGCTGGTTTAATGCAAAACCAGCTGGTTATAATAATTATGCACAACCAAGTAAATTAATCTGTGCCTGGGGTATGCCTTTCGATTTAAGTCTGGGAGGAAAGATTTACTATCAGCAATTCCCTGGCAAATTTATACTACAATACCAGGATGTGGTACATGGCAGTTATATATGGGATGAAAGTGTAACTACTACTGGTATAGGCTGGCTTGATGAAAACATTACTTTCCAGATAGTATTGCACCAAAATGGGGACATAGATTTTAATTATAAAGATCTGGGAGAAGTACTTGGAACAAGATCCTTAGGGTTTAATCGCGCCAGTACACTTATAATGATTGAAGATTTTGATCTGGGAGATAATCTGGTATTAAATGGTTACGGAACTGGTGGCGATGAACCATTTATTGAAGGTATATATCCAGCTACCGGTAATCAGATCTACTTTAAAAATCCTGGATATGGTACATTAAAGTCTGTTGCCAATGCTTTTGGTACTGTTCATGTTGGCGACTCAGTGAAGATTGGCTTCAACGGTATTACAGATAGTTTATATGTTGCAGATTTTGAAGAACGCATCAATATTGTTAGTAATGACCCGGTTAATAATCCGGTAACCCATACAATCAACCTGAATATAACATCAGGTGGAGTTGCTAACTTTACGTTTGAACCAGGAGTGCTTAATTTTGGTGATGTATTCCAGGGAGCCATTCAAACTACCCAGCTTAGACTTGGTAATGACGGAAAAGCAATTGGCCAGTTTACTTCTATGGCATTCGAGAATGACTTGTTTGAAGTAGAAGGTTATATGCCGGTTGAATTAAGACCGGGAACATTCTCCGATTATACCATCACAGTTACTGCTGATGCTCTTGGATTGAAACAGGATGTGCTCATCTTTACAACGGACGAGGGGGATACTCATCGTGTTGATGTGTTGTGTAATGTAGTTGAAGCACCATTTATATCATCTAGTCATGATGAAATTATTGAAACACTTAATTACGGTGATTCAACAAAAGTGGAAATCTCAATTAACAACACCGGTTTAAATGCAATGAAGGTATCACCATTTGCCAATGAGTGGATCAATGTTCTCCCTTCAGGTAGCGAATCATATGGAAGTGATGTAGATTATATCTATACTATTGAGAATGATTCAGAATCTCCATTTCATATTCCAAGTGATGTGATGATTACAGGTGACAAACTGAACACTCCAGGTGATATTCTAGATCCGGATTCCTTCTGGATAGCCGTTCCAATGCCATATGAAATAAGTTTTTACGGACAAAAATACGACTCCTTATATCTTGGAATTACCGGAGTTATCACCTTTGTAGCTGATCAGGAAAGCAGACAATGGGGACCAGAATATTATATTCCAAATACAGCAGGTATTCATACTTTCTTAGCTCCGATGTTTGGATTTAATGGTTCTTCAAATCCTAATTTCTATCCAAAGACTGGGATATATACAAAGGCGTATGATGATAAGTTTGTTGTACGATACCAGGATATGGGCTCCAATGTAGGAGGTACACCAATATCCGTTGAGGTATGGATATATAAGAATGGTATCATCAAATATATGTATGATATTGATGAACCGGAAACAGCAGTCTTTGTAACCGGTAATTCATTAGTTGGAATTGAAAATCAGGATGGTACTAAAGGACTACAGGTTTCTGCCAGAACATCTGGTATTATACATGATGGTACTGTGGTTACATTCTTACCTCAGGAAACCTACACCGTTAATGCACAAAGTTCTGTTGACTTTGATGTATTCCTGAATGCCAGATCATTATACCATGGACAGTATACAGAAAATCTGACTTTTAAGAATAATACACCGTCTGAGCCTGATTTCGGTATTCCTGTTACACTTGATATTATAGGAAAGGACAGCGTTGTTGTTGAAGATACATTGAGCCTTGGTGAACTGATGATAATTGATCACGATGATGAAGGTTATGTATCGCCATACAAACGTTATGACTTCAATTATACAATAGCCAATAAAGGAACCAGGAATCTATTTATTAGTAATATTAAACTAATGAGCGGCTTCAATAGTGGCGTTGTTATGGGTGACGACAATAAGTTTGGAAGTGGATCTGCTGAAGACGGTTGGGTTGATATTTCACGTAAACGTATCAACCATACTTTGAAACCATTGGGCAGTGAAACATTTAACCTAAGGATTATTCCAATGCAGGAAGGTATTATAAATGATACCATATTGGTGTATTGCGATTTGGAAAACAGTCCGATGAAAATACCGGTATCAGCTGAATTCACATTGCCACCGGTAATTAATATCCAATCAGAGGGTATACATGTATTTGCTGATACTAATGAGCATGAAGAAACAAGAACTTTTATTCTCGATAATGTCAATGGTTCAACAGATCTTGACTATGAAATCAGCTTTGTGTTCGAACGCAATATTAATCCATTTAGTAACTCAGCTTCATTAAAAGCTGCGAATCGTATGCCTGCGGCAAATGTTGCTAAGCTTGAGCATAAAGCAGTCAGTAATCTGAAAGCTGCTTCAACAGCTGTTGAAGAAATTGAATTCAACAGGGTATTGCAATACGAGGAGGCAACATCTTCTGCCGGTAATGTTGGATTTGGATCTAACAATATGAGCTTTACTTCAGTTACTGGATTTTATGCTCCCGAAGATGGTTTTAACCTGTCACATGTGATGACTTGGTATGCCTGGGGCGATATGTTGGATTCATACATTGACGTTACAATTTTAGGTGGATCAGAAGACTATTTCGAATGTGAAGTATTATATACACAGCGTTATTATCATGTTGTCGATGCAGCTTCTGGTACTGGAGAAATAATAACCATAGAATTAGATGAAAACCAGTATTTCTTCCCTAATGAGAAATTCTTTGTTCAGTTTAAGTATGATGAATTTATTGGTTATCCGCAGGGAACTCATAAAGGTGAAGAAGAAGTCTATCAACGTTATTACTTCGGAAATGGTGATGACATGTTTGAAACCACGGAGAGCGGTTATGGTACCCTTGGTTGGATTACACGGGCAGCTGAACTGGAAGCGGGTGGTAATGCCTGGAGTGTATTGAATAACGAAGCTATTGGTAATGTTGCTGTAGGTGAGGAAGTTGAGCTTGAATTAGTATTTAACTCAGCTTATGCCAAGCAAGGAGTAAATTTGGCATCGCTTAAGTTCAAAAGCAACGATCCATACAATGAAATAACTGAGCTGCCAATTTCACTAACACGAAATAAAGGTCCTCAATATAACGATGGTTTTGAGGTGAGTTATACCATATTTGAGAATGACACATTAGAGTATCAGTTAATTGCCAATGATGAGGAAGGTGATGATTTTACTCTTCAGATATTAGAGGATAAAGAACACTTTAGCTATGAGCTAAAAGATAATACGATTGATATCGTTTTCACACCTGATTACGATGCTGCCGGAAAACATGAGTTTACAGTTGAAGGAGCAGATAGTCATGGTAATACAACCAAGTTCGTCTTAAAAGTAGACGTAACAGACGTTAACCGTGCTCCTATTGAAAACGTTGAAATAGGAGAGCAGGTATATGCCATTGAAACAGAAGACGCTTATACATTAGACCTGAGTGATTATATTATTGATCCGGATGGTGATGAGGTAACTTTTGACATCACTTATGAGGAGGTGGCAGCTGTTCAAATACTTACGACCA
>NZ_CEXQWX010000221.1:0-8258 GCF_982718395.1 Carboxylicivirga sp. | reverse complement strand
TAGAGCAGCTGATTTGTAATCAGCAGGTCGGGGGTTCGAGTCCCTCCACAGGCTCAATATTTTATTTATTGCGAAAGTAGCTCAGTTGATAGAGCATCAGCCTTCCAAGCTGAGGGTCGCGGGTTTGAGCCCCGTCTTTCGCTCAAAGCCATTCTTAAGGATGGCTTTTTTATTGATTTTTCAGTTGGGGAGATACCAAAGTGGCCAACTGGGGCGGACTGTAACTCCGCTGACTTATGTCTTCGTAGGTTCGAATCCTGCTCTCCCCACAAAAGAAGGTTCTGTTAGAAATAGCAGAGCCTTTTTTTGTTCCTGCCAGTTCCGTTTTATTTATTACTTTTAGCCAAAACGAAGCCAAAATCATGTTAGTTAAGATATATCCTGAAAATCCGAACGAGAAAGAAATTCGCAAAGTCGCCGAAGTATTGCGTAATGGCGGTCTTGTGATCTACCCCACCGACACCATTTATGGTATTGGTTGCGACATCAACAATGCCAAGGCTGTTGAAAAAGTGGCGCGAATCAAAGATATTAACCTTAAAAAGGCCAACCTTTCTTTTATATGCTACGATCTTAGTCATATATCCGATTTCACCAAGCCGTTGAACAACCATGTGTTTAAACTGATGAAAAAACACCTGCCGGGACCTTTTACTTTTATCCTGCCTGCCAACAGCAATGTGCCCAAGCTTTTTAAAAACAACAAAAAGACCATTGGCATTCGCGTACCGGATAATAATATTATTCGTGCTCTGGTGCAGGAATTGGGCAACCCTATTCTCTCCACCTCGGTCAGGGATGAAGACGATATACTGGAATACACTACCGATCCCGAACTGATTTATGAGAAATTTGCCGATCAGGTGGACATCGTTATTGATGGCGGTTATGGTGACAACGAACCTTCCACCATTGTTGACTGCACCAGCGATGAGCTGGAGATTGTGAGGTATGGTAAGGGAGAAATTGAAGTGTAGCTATTGTCCATACCTGGATATTGTAACAAACATTGAAAGGCATCATCGCAAATTTAAGTAGTTCAACACCTACAGGTTATTAAAATAAGTACGGAGTTAAAGTTATTCTTCAACTAATTAATTGACACCAACAGACAATGTTCAAACGCCTGATTCTTAACGACAGATTCATTCTTTTCCTAATCCTTTTAAATTCAATCCTGCTATTTATAAGCGGATACGAAACCGATTCTTCAAATGGCTATTTCATTACCATTCTGGATAACCTGATAACAATTATATTTTTAGCCGAGGTAATTATTAAATCCAAAGAATATGGTTTTAGTCATTATCTCAAATCGAACTGGAACAAACTTGATTTTATATTAGTATGCTTGTCAACTCCGGCCCTGTTAACATTTATCTTTCATCTTCAGGTTGAAGATTTTAGCTTCTTATTGATTTTCAGGATTATGAGAATATTCAAAACAATCCGGTTTATTAAGTTTATTCCCAATATAGAACACTTGTTTTCAGGCATAAAAAGAGCACTCAAAGCTTCGGTTTTTGTGTTTGTTGGTTTTGCTATTTACATATTCATAATTGGCATTTTATCCTTTTACTTCTTTCACGAGAGTGGTGGTGATTATTACAAAGATCCTATTATTTCCCTCTATTCAACTTTTAAAATTTTCACAGTAGAAGGCTGGTTTGAGATACCCGAAGAAATTACGGCAGATTACTCAACTACCAAAGCCTTTATGACTTATCTGTATTTTATCTTTGTTGTGATCACTGGTGGGATATTCGGGTTGTCATTAGTAAATTCAATTTTTGTTGACTCTATGGTGAGCGATAATAATGATGATATCGAAAAGAAGATTGACAACCTGGAGGTAAAGGTGTCTAAGATTCTTGCTAAGCTTACTGAAGACGATGCTAATAAGGAATAATATTGATTGGAGGCATTCAGTCCACTGATCCATTGCACAAGCCATTGGGAAAGGCTTTCATTCTATTGAATGTATCACCTAAGGCTTTGGTCAAGCTTTGCAGCCCACAGAATGCCCTTCCTGATAGAATTATGGGTCTTTCAGTCCGTTGAAAGGAATCTTATCAACATACTTTGTTTTGGCCGCACCTCGATGATCTGCACTCTTGGACAAAATATATAACCTGACAGTATGACTCAACTCATTACCTCTCTCAACACTCGAAGAAATAGAGGAACTTATTAAAAGTAAGAAGATGTAGCTTACTCCTTCCAAAAATAAGGCGAGAAAAGAAGAATAACCGTAAACAGCTCCAAACGACCAATCAACATTAAGAAAGACAGAAACCACTTTCCGAAAGCTGGTATTTCGTAGAAATTAAGGGCAGGCCCCACATCACCCAATCCTGGACCGATATTACCAATGGAGGTAGCAACCGCACCAAGTGCTGTATCCAGATCAAATCCCATAATACTCATAATGATCATGGCAATACCAACGGTCATCATATAAATCACAATAAAGGCCAGCACGTTGGTGATAATCCCCTGGTTAACCGCGCGGGTATTATAGCGAACAGGAATCACTGCATTGGGGTGTACCAGACGCTTCAGCTCAAAGAAGCTGTTTTTCATCAGCAATACAATACGTACTATTTTAATACCTCCACCGGTTGAACCTGCCGAACCACCTGTAAACATCAACAGGAAGATAACAATACTCAGGAATGGTACCCACATCAAATAATCAGCAGTAGCATACCCCGTTGTTGTGATAATCGATACCACTTGGAATAATCCATCGCGCCATGATTGCTCAATACCATTAGCTCCTGCAGTGAAATACAATACTGTTGCCACCAAAGCGCTTACACCGATAATAATTCCGGCATAAGCCTGAAATTCTTCATCTTTAATTACCTTCTGAAACTTTCCTCTCAATGCGCTATATGATAGGGTAAAATTGGCTCCTGCTATAAACATAAACAGGATAATCACATACTGGATATAGGGAGAGGCGAAATAAGCCACACTGGCCTGTTTGGTAGAGTACCCTCCGGTTGCCATTGTCGTGAAAGAGTGGCAGATGGCATCAAATGGTGTCATCCCTCCAATAATCAAAAGAACCGCTTCAACCAATGTAAATAATACATATATACCATACAAGCGCTTAGCCGTTTCTGTGATACGTGGATGCAGTTTATCTGGCGCCGGACCAGGCACTTCGGCAATAAACATCTGCATCCCTCCTACTCCTAAAACAGGTAAAATCGCCAGAGACAATACGATGATTCCCATGCCACCAAGCCATTGAATCAGACTGCGCCAGAACAATAAACCGTGTGGTAAGGCTTCAATATCATTGAGAATACTACTCCCTGTCGTGGTAAAACCGGAGATGGTTTCAAAAAAAGCATCGGTATAGGATGGGATAGCACCGCTTAGCCAAAATGGTAATAATCCAAACAAAGAAAATACGATCCAAACCAGCGCTACAATTAGGTAACCCTCTCGTTTACCTATATCTTTAGGTGCTTTCCATAATGAAAAGCCTGTTATTCCGCCCAAACTAATACAAATGGCTGCTGAAATTAAATGATAAGGTAAATCATACTCTCCATATAATAAGGCCACACCGGCCGATAACAGCATAAATACACCCTCAACCACCAATAGCAGTCCGAGTACCAATACTATAAATCTTGAGTTAAGCATCTTTTAAATGACGGAATAATTAGATTATGCAAAGATGTTACTTTTTCAACGAATTTATGACTTACAACAGGAATTATTCTTTCAACAAGATATAAACCGGATACAATTTATAATCCAGCCAATCGGTATAGCGATTGAATTTAGAAATACAATATGATGTTTGTTTTTTTGCTCAAGCCGCAAGGGCTTCTACTTTTTGCCTCCAGCTCAAAAAGTAGACAAAAACGCCGCCGACTCTAGCATTCGCTTACCCATTACGACATCGTTTCGGGAAAATTTAAAGATTGACATATCATGCTCCAAATTTTTTCCCCCTACACTTATGTCTATGGGTCCCAAGCTGCATTACTAAGGTCGATATATTAAATGTAATTGCCCTGACTTTATCGCTTTGTGAGCTTATAATCCATTACATATTTTACTACTCCCTCGTAATCTTCAATGCCTTCTTCCACATTATTAGATTTTAAATAAGCATCATTCACCTTTGTAGCCACCAGCTCAATATTACGATCCATTAATGCCATCCAATGATAATGTGATTTATAGAAATCATGACGCACTTCGTAACGGATATTCTTAACAACCTCCCTAAACCCGTCCAATTTACGGCACTCGTATACAAAATATTGTAGCAAGTACAAGTTGGCACTATAAGCCAAACGCTTATCTTCTGAAGCAGAACATACCAGCCATGCGTAAAAGTTAGCTTCGGCTTCACTGGCTATTCCCAGCTTGTGAGCCATCTCGTGTGCCAAAACCATCGGGTAGTCGAGCGGCATAAGATGTTTATTCAAGTGTACTTCACTAAAGAACGGACCGTAATATCCCGATATGGTGGCCGCGGCAAATAAAGAACTTAAACTTATTGGTTTTGCCTTGACATCCAGAAGAGAGGTATTAACCTTAAGAAAATCAGCTTGTTTGTTGTAGCTCCCCTGTATCAGCTCCATGACCTCTTTCTTATCGATGCTGTAAACGGGAGTATAAGTTCGATTAACTTCGTCAACCAGCCAGCCAAAAACCTCCATCAGTTCATTTACATCGGCCTTTGCGGTTTTCAGTTCAAGGCGCTCGCCTAAATCCTGACGCAAGTAATTAAATCCCCAAAACAAATTAAACGAACCATATAGTATTGCAATCAGAATAACTAAGCGCCTCAGATAAGAAATAAAACTAAGTTTCCGCATGAAAAGCAATATGGTAAAAAGGAGGACAATTACGATTAAACAGGCATAGAACAAATCGTCCAAAGAGAATGGAAAAACATTGCTTATAAATGACAAAAGTCGGGATAAAACCGGATATAAACTTTGCGAATATACTAATTCAACCTTCTCTGGATAAATCAATCCAATTCGCGTCAGACCATAAACAAACCCTATGCCCAGTATGGAAAAGCAAAAAGCTGGCGAACAATATTTAGTAAAGAATTTCTTCATCATAATTCAAAAATAAGCAATGTATGTTCTAAAACAGAAAAGTGTTATTTCTATTATAGAAATTTATCAGGATTAACCGGAATTAATGTATTAACTTCGCGGCAGAAACAAAACATTTTCGAAAGATGGCCATAGTTATAAAAGAAGTCAACAACACTAAGACACTTAACGATTTTGTTGATTTACCATATACCCTTTATAAAAAAGAAGATAAGTGGGTTCCTCCTATGAAAAAGGACGAATTCAATGCTCTTATTCCTGAAAAAAATCCTGCATTTGACTTTTGCAAAGTTAAGCTTTGGGTAGCTTACAAAGATAATAAGTGTGTTGGACGCATCGGTGCCATCGTCAACTCTTTGTGGATTGAAAAAAAGGGTGAAAACATTGGCCGTTTTACCCGTCCTGAGTTTATTGATGATAAAGAAGTTAGTCAGCTTCTTTTTGAAACTGCTGAAAAGTGGTTAAAGGAAGAAGGCATGATTGAATTACAGGGACCTTTAGGTTTTTCAAATCTCGATCATCAGGGCTGTTTAATCGAAGGGCACGATTGGTTGCCATCTGTGGCATCTGATTACCATATGGCCTACTATCAGGAGCATTTTGATGCCTTAGGCTATGAAAAAGAAATTGACTGGATTGAGTTCAGAATTACTTTCCCAGATGCATTACCAGATAAAGCGTTTAAAGTGGCCGATATGTTGACAAAGCGCTATGGACTGAAAGCACTTAACTTTAAATCAAGCCAGGAACTTGATCCATATAAAGAAAAGGTATTTGCCTTATTCAATAAAGCGTTTGCCGAGCTGTTTGGCACCTTTAAGTTACCCGAAAAAATGGTTCAGTTCTATATCAATAAGTACTTCCCGATACTGAATCCCCGTTACGTAAAGATTATACTTGACAAGGAGGATGAAATAGCCGGTTTCCTGATTGCTTTACCATCCTTATCAGAAGCCATGCAGAAAGCAAAAGGTCGATTACTTCCTTTTGGCTGGTGGCATATTATGAAGGCCCTGAAAAAGCCAAAGGAAATGGATTTGATGCTGACTGGTGTAAAGCCTGAATTGCAGAAGATGGGTGTTGCAGCATTATTGATGAACGACCTGTGGAAGACAGCCAAAGAAGACGGCGTGAAGTATGTGGAAACAACGGGTATGCTGGAAAATAACCATGTAGCCATTCAGATGTGGAAATCCTTTGAACATATTCAGCATAAGAGAAAGCGTTGTTACAAAAAAGCACTATAGAAAGAATTAACGAATATTTTTGATTGAAAGGTGCTTGTTTGACAGGCACCTTTTTTAATTGGTAAAAGTGATGACAAAAACAGATTTTCTTAAAGAGGCTAAGAGCTATGCCATCATCACACTGGGATTGATGGTGAGTGCCGTTGGCTGGACGGGTTTTATTATTCCGTCTGATATTGTTGGTGGTGGTGTTATGGGGCTTTCATCGCTATTGTATTTTGTTTTTGGATTACCAGTCGGACCAACTAACCTGGTGATTAATGGTGTCCTTATCCTGATGTCGATGAAGATGTTGGGCAAAGGCTTTGGTTTCAAAACCATCTACTCACTGGTAACCTTGTCAACCTTCATTACTGTATTCCCCTATTTTATTACTGATCCAATCGTAACGGATCGATTTATGGCCGCAATTATTGGTGGTGGAATGGTAGGTGCCAGTATCGGAATTCTATTTGTTCAGGGTGGCAGCACTGGTGGCACAGAAATCGTGGCCATGATTATCAATAAAAACCGGAATATCAGTCCGGGACGTATTATGATGTTTCTGGATGTAATCATCATCAGTTCGTCCATCTTTGTTTTCAAATCACTTGAAACAATGGTATTCGGTTTTGTTGTAGTCGGGCTTATGTCGTATATCGCTGATATGCTGCTAACGGGTTCCCGTCAATCGGTGCAGGTGCTGATTATTTCGCAGTATCCGAAGGAAATCGCCGATAAGCTGTCCTCACAAATCAATCGCGGCTTAAGCTTTCTGAAAGGTCGCGGGTATTATTATGAAGGTGACAGAGAGTTTATCATCACCATTGTTAAAAAATCGGAGTCACATATGGTGTTTCAGATCATTAAAGAAACCGATCCAGATGCCTTTGTTTCGGTAGCTAATGTGATGGCTGTATATGGTCATGGGTTTGACCAATACAAACCGCCTCTAAGCAGTAAAAAAAGTTCTAAACCAAAGAGTATTGATAACCCTGCAAACGTTTAAGTACGATATCATAAGCCTCGGGCAATTTTGCTTCGAGGCTTAGTTTTTCATTGGTAACAGGATGCACTAAATCTAGTGAAGCTGCATGCAACAACAAGCGTTTAACACCTGTTGCTTCGGTCATAATCTTGTTTAACGTCCAATCGCCGTGTTGTGTATCACCCAAAATATCGGTACGATTCATAGCAAAATGCTGGCGAAGCTGATGCCAACGCCCTGTCTCAGGCCTTGCTTTTACCAAGCTGATGGATACATTCACTTCTTGCTTATAACAGATCTCTGTTTCAATACTTGAAATCGTTTTATAAGCTGTTTTTGCTTTTTGCCTTTTCTTCTTTTTCTTGATGAGCACGTCATTGGTAAAAAGGCCTTCGCCTGGAATACCTTTGCAAAGCATCATATAACCTTTGCTAACTTGTCGTTGCTCAAACTGACTACTAAGCTGAGCAGCAATATCTCGCGAAAAAGCCAGAATGATCACCCCAGATGTTTTAGCATCCAAACGGTGCACGGGAAACACCGGCTTGTCCGTCATCTGTCCGACTAATTTTGTCAGGTAATCGGCATCAGCCGGCATAAAATCATTCTTGTGAACTGGCAAATCAATCGGTTTATCGATTGCAATCAGCACCTCATCCTGGTACAGTATATTGTCGGGAGTTATAAGCATTGAACAAAGATAGCCCCTTCAATCAGCTTTTCAGTCGTCAATAGGAAATACTTATTATTTTTGCCAGCCATATTTATACTATACAATGCAAAAAGACACTATCAAAACCACCATATTAGCTGTTATTGCCTGTTTACTTTGGTCAACTGCCTTTGTTGGTATCAAAATAGGTTTAAAATACACAACGCCATTACAGTTTGCAGGATTACGTTTCTTTTTTTCCGGTATTTTATTACTTCCGCTCGTTA
>NZ_CEXQWX010000220.1:0-8430 GCF_982718395.1 Carboxylicivirga sp. | reverse complement strand
AGCTTCACCGCGACATTGAAGATGGCAAGATCAAGTTTGCCTGGATTAATGTCTGTAACCCATACCAAAATACAGCCAACGCCAACCACTGGTTAAAGGCTGCTCGCCAAATGGATAATTTCATTGTTTGTAGTGATTCTTATCCGGGTATTTCGGCTAAAGTTTCAGATTTGATTCTGCCATCTGCCATGATATTTGAAAAGTGGGGAGCATATGGTAATGCTGAAAGAAGAACACAACACTGGAAACAACAGGTAACACCTGTTGGAGAAGCGATGCCTGATATCTGGCAATACACAGAATTAGCCAAACGTTTCCAAATTCGTGAAGTTTGGGGCGCACAGAAAATTCCGGGACTTGAAGGTGGATTACCTGATGTACTGGAAGAAGCTCAGGCAATGGGTTACAAGCTAACAGATACCTTATACGATGTATTGTTTGCCAATAAAGATGCTCAAAAGTTCGCATGGCCTGATCCTGTAGGTAAAGGCGTTATCAACACCGAAGCTGAAGGTGATAAGCGTGACGTTAAAGATGGTGAAGGAAAACCATTTAAAGGTTATGGATTCTTCTTACAAAAATACCTTTGGGAAGAATATCGTGAATTTGGTAACGGACATGCACACGACTTGGCCGACTTTGACACCTACCATAAAGTAAGAGGCTTAAAATGGCCCGTGGTTGATGGAAAAGAAACACTTTGGCGATTTAATGCCAAATACGATCCATACGTTAAAAAAGCCGGTTCTGAAGATTTTGCCTTTTATGGTGGTGCTTTAAAATCCATCCCGCAAGGAGATTTAAAAAAGCCAAATGCATCATTAGGTAAAAAAGATCTGAAGAACAAAGCCAAGATATTCTTCAGACCATATGTTGAAGCACCGGAAATTCCTAATAAAGAATATCCATTCTGGCTAACAACCGGACGTGTGCTTGAACACTGGCACAGTGGTACTATGACTATGCGTGTACCTGAACTTTACAGAGCTGTTCCGGAAGCCTTATGTTACATGCACCCAAAAGATGCAGCACAAAACGGCTTTATTGACGGTGATTTGATTTGGGTAGAATCGCGCAGAGGTAAAATTAAAGCTCACGTTCAAACTCGTGGCCGAAACAGAATGCCACGCGGGATGATATTTGTACCATGGTTCGACGAGAAAGTGTTCATCAACAAAGTAACTCTTGATGCTACTTGTCCGCTTTCTAAAGAAACTGATTTTAAGAAGTGTGCAGTTAAATTATTTAAGGCATAACCTCATCACTGTTCCGGTAATTGCTTTGCTTTTGTCGGAACAGCTTAAAAATAATTGAATGACATCACGTCGCGAAATACTTAAAAAGCTCTTTAAAGTGTCGGCCGCAGCCGGTAGCGGAGGTTTATTATGGGGCACTGTAGCCGAAGGAACGGTTGCTGCTCCTATAACCTTAAGACCTCCGGGTGCCCTTGAAAACAAAAGCTTTATTCAGGCATGTGTTAAGTGTGGCAAATGCGTTGAAGCCTGTCCATACGATACGCTCAAGCTGGCTACACCAACTGAAAACATGGGTGTAGGAACTCCTTACTATACACCAAGAGAAGTTCCTTGCTACCTGTGTACCAATTATCCATGTACTGAAGCATGTCCTTCCGGTGCCCTTCATGTTGATAACCTGGTTAGTGATGACAAACCGGATATCAATAATGCAAAAATGGGTTTGGCAGTTATTCATAAAGAAACCTGTATTGCCTATTGGGGCATTCAGTGTGATGCATGCTACAGAGCTTGTCCATTGATAGATGAGGCCATAGTCCTTAAAAAAGAAAAGAACCCGGTTACGGGAAAGCATGCTAATCTGCAACCGGTAATAAACAGTGATATATGCACCGGATGCGGTCTTTGCGAAAAAGTTTGTGTTGTAGAAGAGCCAGCTGTAAGGGTTTTACCTTTAGATATTTCAACCGGCAAGGTTGGCGATCACTATATCAAAAGTTGGGAGCAAGAGGACGAAAAGCGCATTGAAGCCATTGAAAAAATGCCCGATTCTGATAAAAAAGATATCAACTCAGCGCTGGACTATTTAAATGATGATGAATCGCTATTTGACTGATATGGCAATACTAAAGAAATACCGTTATTTAATCAGCCGAAGAATAGTTCAGTTAGCACTATTAGGCCTGTTTGTTGGCGCCAACTATTTTGGCTGGAACATACTCAAAGGCAATTATAGTTCTGCTTTACTATTTGAAACTGTGCCACTAGGCGATCCCTATGCAGTCATTCAAATTTTGGCCAGTGGTTTTATATCTTCATCTGAACTCATTTTAGGAGCAACAATTATATTGCTAGTTTATGGCTTGCTTTTAGGACGAATGTTCTGTTCCTGGGTATGTCCGGTTAATATTATTGAAGATGCAGCAATCTGGCTAAACAACAAGCTGGGTTTGAAGTACAGCCTATCTCTATCCAGACAAATTAGATATTGGGCACTTGGACTTGGAATTATTTTATCCGCTATATTAGGATATGCAGCTTTTGAAGCAGTTAGCCCTATATCAATGGTTCACAGAGGTATCATATTTGGTATTGGAGGTGGTTGGGCATTTATCCTTGCCTTGTTTCTTTTCGATTTCGCCATAACCAAATTTGGCTGGTGCGGACATCTTTGCCCGCTGGGTGCCTTTTACTCTTTTATTAGTAAGTACGCCTTAATTAAAGTCAAATATAACAACGACAAGTGTACGCAATGCATGAAGTGTTTTGCAGTTTGTCCTGAAGAGCAAGTATTAAGTATTGTTACTCATACATCAGGAATTATTAAACCTGCTGAGTGTACCAATTGCGGACGTTGTATTGAAGTATGTGACGATGATGCTTTAAACCTTAGTTTAAGAACGATTAATAAGAAATAATAATCATGATGAAAAAGATACTAATTACCACAACATTGGGTCTGTTACTTTTAGTTTCTTGCCAAAATAATAAGAATACTAACAACTATATCGATGAAAATAAACTGGGGATTATTGATGCCTCGGTTAAATCGGAGGACACCAACCTGAGTGAAAAACCTAAGTATGGTGAGGTAAAACCGGGCGAAGGTGAAACCATTGATCGTGCGTTTGAAAATGCGCCGCCGTTAATTCCGCATACGACCAATGGTTTTTTACCCATCAAAATTGATAATAATATCTGCCTGACTTGTCATTTACCGGATAAGGCAGAAGAATCGGGTGCTGTACCTATCTCAAAAACGCATTATGCCAACTGGCGACCTCAACCGGAGTTGGTTGATGGTGTTTATACAGTATCTGATGAGTTAACCAATGAAAAGGTTGATCAGTTAAACAATCAATATTTCAACTGTAGCCAATGCCATGTGCCGCAAGCAGAAGTAAGTGTGGATATTGAGAACTTGTTTACACCAGAATTCAGACAGGAGTTTGGATTGGAGCAATCTAACTTAAACGATAAAGTTAAAGAAGGTATTTAAAGAACTACGAATGAATATATCAAGTGCGATAGTTAAAGTTAAATCTGGTATAGCCGAATCTGTAACGGAAAAACTTAAAGAGATTGAAGGATGTGAAATACACATTATTGAAGGCGAGCGCATCATCATCACCATTGAAGCCGAAGATGTAAGTGGAGAGATCGCTATTGTTAAAGCCGCCGAACAACTAGATGGTGTTTTAGCAGTTGAAATGGTTTATGCTTATAGTGAAGAAGAATTGGATAAAGAGCGTGATAAAGTTGAGATTGCAGAAGAAACACCAGAATGGTTAAACAACGAATCACTTGATGCCCGTGACATTAAATATGGAGGTGATTTAAGAAAAAAAGTATAAGCGAATTTTATATATTTGAAGCACATTTCTTCGAGTTATAATTCCTAAGTCAATGGATAAGGAATTTGTACCGATGGGATTGGTTGGAAACAACTAATCCTCCCGATTTCTGACAAAGAATCAGAATGACTTGGAAAGGAGAAAGGATACATAAACCTCATCATCATTGATGAGTTATATTGCATTATTTTCCACTGTTGTTTACTGATGGAATTTGATATCAATTCATTTTGATAATACCTTTCTGCTTTTCATTTATTTATCAACCATCAATAAATATAATGGAAACAGAATTTCTTTTTTTTATTGCCATATTTATTACTTCCATCCTTTATTCATCAGTAGGGCATGGTGGTGCCAGCGGCTATTTAGCAGTTATGGCATTGTTTGCTGTTAACCCAATTTATATGCGTGCCTCTGCCCTAACCCTTAATATGTTTGTGGCCGGCATCTCCTTTTATCACTTTTATCGTGGAGGTTATTTTCGTCCAAAACTTCTGCTTCCTTTTATTGCTTTATCCATTCCCATGTCATTTATTGGTGCCCGGGTTGATATCGACCCTCGAACCTATAAAATTATCCTTGCCATTTTCTTACTGATCGCGGTGGTACGAATGGTTTTCTTTACAAAATCTGAGAAAGAAACAAAACAAGTCAATTTACCTCTGGCACTTCTTTTTGGTGCCGTACTTGGCTTTTTTTCCGGAATGATAGGAATTGGCGGTGGCATCATTCTTAGTCCTCTCCTATTACTCATGGGTTGGGCCTCTATAAAAGAAACGGCTACCATATCAGCCATATTTATTTTCCTTAATTCAGCAAGTGGCATTTTAGGGGTTCTGGCCACAGGATTTGAACCCATTAGCAGTATTTATATCTTAATAATAATTGGCATTGTTGGCAGCATGATAGGTTCTCGTTTGGGACAAAAGAAGTTTACACCCAAATACCTGATGTATATGCTGTCTTTTGTATTGTTGTTTGCCAGCTTTAAACTATTCTACTTTTCCTGATGAAATACACCGGAGTCATATTAGCAGGAGGTCTTAGTACACGCATGGGACAAGACAAAGGTTTAATCAATTACAATGGGAAAGCCATGGTGGAATATTGTATTGAGGCGCTAAAACCCTTGTGTTCTGAAATAACCATCAGCACAAACAACCCTGATTATAGTCGATTCGGATATAAATTGATTCATGATGTTTATAAAGAAATTGGTCCGATTGGAGGGTTGCATGCAGCCTTAAGAGCAGCTTCAAATGATGCTATTTTAGTTTGTCCTTGCGATATGCCACTAATTAAATCAGAAGACTTTAAGAAAATTATTGATGACAAGAAAGAAAGTACTGCCGTTGTACAATCATCAACTCAAAAGGTCTATCCTACTTTAGGCTATTATCCAAAGAGGTCGCTTACTACTATAATAAATCAAATTGAGAAAAAACAATATAAGTTACAGCTTCTGTTAAAGGAATTAAATGCACAATATATTGGCATTGATGATGAAAATGCTCTACTGAATTTTAACCAACCGGAGGATTTAAAATGAAGCATTATCCCAACATAATATTGATAGCCGGAAATGGTCGTAATGTAGGCAAAACACTTCTTTCTTGTCGTATAATAAAACACTTGAAAGAAGCTAACGATGTTTATGCTGTCAAAATATCATCGCATTTTCATGAATTAGATCAACAAGCACTAATAATAAATGAAACTGAGGATTTTAGCATTGTAAAAGAAACCCTAATAACTAAAAAGGATAGCTCCAGAATGTTGGGTGCCGGAGCCACAGCTGTATATTATGTGCAGTGCAAAAACAATAACTTATTAAAGATGTTTGAGCAGTTATTGACTCACCTGCCCATTGATAAACCCGTTATAATTGAATCCGGAGGTTTGTATAATTATATTGATCCTCAAACCCTTTATTATATTAAAGGAGATGACACTTCAAAAGAGAAGGTACTGAGAGATGGGGAAAACAAAGTTGTATTAACTCCTGATGAAGCCGCATTGTTAGATGTAGAAAACATTTACCAACCCTGCTAATGTATTACAAATACAAACAATGATGATTGAATATAAAGAAGCAATTAAAAATATATTGGATAATGCAACAGTAGTTCCAACGGAACAAGTTGGTTTAAATAAATCGTTGCATCGTGTTTTAGCTGCTGATGTTAGCATTGATATGGATATGCCTCCATTTAATAAATCTGCAATGGATGGTTATGCCTGTCGACGTGTTGATCTGGCAAAACCATTAAAAGTGGTTGAGACCATCTTCGCAGGTAAAAATCCTGAGAATAATATCGGAGAAAATGAATGCGCCAAAATAATGACAGGTGCTGTTGTTCCTGATGGTGCCGATTGTGTTTTTATGATTGAAGATTCAGAAGAAATTGATGATAAGCATGTTAGATGCACCAACCACAATACCAAAAGTAACATTAGCTTGCGGGGTGAAGATGCAAAAACGGGTGATGTTTTACTTTCTGCATCTACGCTGCTGGAAGCCCGTCATTTACCGATCCTGGCCATGACCGGAATGGACAAAGTCGACGTTTATAAAAAGCCAGATGTAGCAATTATTGCAAGCGGAACAGAGCTTGTTGAACCTAGTGTCAAACCTCAACCTTTTCAAATCAGAAACTCTAATTCATCGCAACTACTGGCACAATTAAGCCAATTAGGAATAGATGCAACTTACATGGGCATCATTAAGGATGATGAAACTATTCTTGAGCAGGAAATAAGTAATGCTGTTTTAGAGAATGATGTCCTTATTCTTACAGGCGGTGTTTCTGTTGGAGAATATGACCTTATTCCTGCCATTCTTCAGAAATTGGGTTTTGAAATTATCGTTTCCAAAACAGCCATTCAACCTGGCAAACCAATGGTCTTTGCTAAAAAGGGTAACAAATACATCTTTGGCTTATCAGGCAACCCTGTTTCTTCGTTTATACAATTCGAATTATATACCAAAGCATTTCTTTACCTGTTAATGGGTTATCAACATCAGTCAATTGAATTACAACTACCCATCAACACAGATTTTTCCAGACGAAAAGATGCACGATTATTGTTTGCCCCTGCTCAAATTAAAGATAGTGAAGTGGTTCCTGTTGAATTTCATGGTTCGGCACATATCAATAGCTTGAGCGACGCACAGGTTTTATTCGAGTTACCCATTGGAACAAAAGAAGTTAAGAAAGGAGATTTGGTAAATGTTAGATTCCTATAACAGAAAAATAACCTACTTGAGAGTTTCGGTCACGGACCGGTGCAACCTCCGATGCAGATATTGTATGCCAGAGGAAGGCATACAGTTGCTAAAGCATAATGAGGTTTTGTCATTGGAAGAGATTGCCGATGTCATTCGCGAAGGAGCCAAACTCGGACTCAAAAAAATTCGTCTTACAGGTGGCGAACCTTTGGTCAGAAAAGGCATAGTGCAATTGGTTGAGATGATAAATCAAATTGAAGGTATTGAAGAAATAGCCATGACAACAAATGGTGTCCTTCTTAGCCAGTATGCATCTTATCTAAAAAAAGCTGGTTTAAGTCGTGTAAATATAAGTCTAGACACTTTGGATGAAAATGATTTTAAAGACATCACCCGTGTAGGTAAGCTCAACGATGTAAAAAAAGGAATCAAAGCCGCACAAGTAGCAGGCCTTACCCCTATTAAGATCAATGTGGTTAAGACCAGTCATTCAAAAAGTCAGGATATCGAAGCACTGAAGCAGTTTTGTAAAGATGAGGGTTTGTCTATTCGTTTTATTCGCCAAATGGATTTGGAAACCGGAGATTTCTCTGTGGTTGAAGGTGGTGAAGGCGGCAACTGCAAAATATGCAACAGACTCAGATTGATGGCCAATGGTGATGTAAAACCCTGTTTATTTAGTAATCGCACATTTAACGTCAAAAAGCATGGTATAAAACAAGCTTTCCAACTCGCTCTGGGAGCCAAACCCCTTGAAGGGTCAATAAACCATAACCATAAATTTTACAACATTGGAGGATAAGATATGTCAGAGAAATTAACTCATATAAATAAAAAAGGCGAAGCCAATATGGTTGATGTTGGCGACAAGCCCATACAGAAACGCACAGCCAGTGCCAGTGGCTTTATTGTTCTACAATCAAATACACTGGAACTTATCAATGGCAATATGATGAAAAAAGGTGATGTATTATCAGTGGCCCGTATTGCCGGAATACAGGCAGCTAAGCAAACACACTTTTTGATTCCATTGTGTCATGCATTACAACTGTCAAAAGTGGATGTTGAGTTTGAAATTAAAACCGATGGTATTCAAGTAACTTCAATGGCTCGATGCGAAGGTCAAACCGGCGTTGAAATGGAAACCTTAACTGCTGTTAATGTGGCTTTGCTAACTATTTATGATATGTGTAAAGCCGTTGATAAAGCCATGGTGATGAAAGACATCACCTTGATTGAAAAAACAAAAGAATAACAAGACAAGCTCTTCAACAGGAGGCTTATAAGCGATCAAAGCTGGTTAAATTTGTCTTTGTGGGAGATATTGCGGGAGCGAATTTTATGGCTGAGATTTGGGGGACAATCTTCT